>NZ_JALCZC010000180.1:0-4979 GCF_022690805.1 Anaeromyxobacter sp. SG66 | reverse complement strand
CCGGCGGGGAACGGTCGCGAACCCGCGAAGCGGGCGCGACCGTTCACGGGCCCCGCCGAGCAGGGGTGGGGCCCCGACGACGGCGGCCAGCCGTCGGCGGGGCGGGGGACGCAGTCCCCCGTGAGATCAAATCGGCCTGGCCTGCGTCGTCCGCGCCAGGTCGGCGAGCTCCTCCGGCGACATCGAGAGGAACGCGTCGGCGCAGCGGGGATCGAACTGGGTCCCGGAGCAGCGCGCGATCTCGGCGCGCGCCGCGTCCACCGGGCCGCCCTTGCGGTAGGGCCGGTCGCTCGTCATCGCGTCGAAGCAGTCGGCGATCGCGAAGATGCGCGCGCCGATGGGGATCGCGTCGCCCGCGAGGCCGCGCGGATAGCCGCCGCCGTCGTAGCGCTCCTGGTGGCAGAGCACGATCTGCGCCGGCACGTCGAGGAACTCGACCGACTGCAGGATGTTGAAGCCGATCTGCGGGTGCTTGCGCATCTCTTCCCACTCGGCCGGCGTGAGCTTCGCGGGCTTGAGGAGGATCGCGTCGGGCACGCCGATCTTGCCGATGTCGTGGAGGAGGGCGCCGCGGCCGATGTCGGGCAGCTCCTTCTCGGTGAGGCCGAGCCGCTTCGCCACGGCGAGCGTGTAGCGCACGACGCGCTGGGAGTGGTCGCTCGTCTCGTGCTCGCGCGCGTCGAGCGCGGCGACGAGCGACCAGAGCGTCTGGGAGTAGGTGGCCTGCAGGTCCCCGAGCGTCCGCGACAGCTCCGCGGTCTTCTCGCGCACGCGGTTCTCGAGGCTGCGCCGGTAGCGCTGCCGCGCGAGCTCTAGGCGCCGTCGCCCGAGTGCCCGCTCGATCGCGCGGATGAGGTCCGTGACCTTGGGCGGCTTGAGGAGGTAGTCCGCCGCGCCGTTTCGCAGGCACTCGACCGCGGCCTCGGTGTCGCCGAAGGCGGTCAGCATGATGACGGCGGTGTCCGGGTGGAGCTCGCGGATCCGGTCGAGGAACCAGAAGCCGTCCTTGCCCGGCATCCGGACGTCGCTGATCGCGAGCGAGAACTCGCTCAGCCGGGCCGCGTCCAGGGCGGCCTCCGCCGAGGAGACCGCCGTGACGGCGTAGCCCTCCTCCCCGAGCAGGACCGCGATGACGTCGCGCACCGACGTGTCGTCGTCGACGATGAGGATCCGGGTGGGTTCGCTGGGGGACTCCGCCATTCGAGCGCTTCTTCCTTCGGCGAAGAGGGGGCGCCCAGAAGGGGCGGGTGCCGAAACTATAGCATGCAGGTCGCACCCCCAATGCCCAGCATTCGCCCGGCGGTCGCCCGTTTGAGCGCCGCGTCTTGACCTAGCGCCAGTCCACCGCTACATCCCGCGCGGCAACATGTCCGACACCCCGCGCAGCAGCCTGCCCGTCCTGGGCTCCGCCGGCGAGCCGCCGCAAGACCCGAGATCCATCCTCCAGGCCTTCCGGGAGCAGGGCGTGCCGATGACCGCGCGGAAGCCCGGCTGGCTGCGGGTCAACGTGCCGGGCGGCGAGCGCTACCAGAAGGTGCGCGAGACGGTGAAGGGGCTCGAGCTCCACACCGTCTGCGAGGAGGCGCACTGCCCGAACGTGGCCGAGTGCTGGGGGGGCGGGACCGCCACCGTCATGTTGATGGGCGACGTCTGCACCCGCGGTTGCCGCTTCTGCAACGTGAAGACGGCGGCCCAGCCGCCGCCGCTCGACGCGGACGAGCCGCGCCACCTCGCGGAGGCCATCGCGAAGCTCGGCCTCGACTACATCGTCGTGACGAGCGTCGATCGGGACGACCTGCCCGACGGCGGCGCCGGCCACTTCGCCGACGCGATCCGGCGCCTGAAGGCGATCCCCCGCCTCCTCGTCGAGGTGCTGACGCCGGACTTCCGCGGCGACGCCGCCGCGGTGCGCGCGGTCGGCGAGGCCGCGCCGGACGTGTTCGCGAACAACCTCGAGACGGTCCGCCGGCTCACGCCGGTCGTGCGGGATCTCAAGGCCGGCTACGACCAGACCCTCGGCGTCCTCGCGCAGATGAAGCGCGAGTTCCCGCGGATCGTGACGAAGTCCTCGATCATGGTCGGGCTCGGAGAGACCGAGGACGAGCTCGTCCAGGCGATGAAGGACCTGCGCGCGTCCGGCGTGGAGATCCTCACGCTCGGCCAGTACCTGCGGCCGAGCGCCTGGCACCTGCCCGTCGTCGAGTTCGTGACGCCCGAGAAGTTCGCGGCGTGGCGGGAGGCGGGCCTCGCGCTCGGCTTCCGGTACGTGGCGAGCGGACCGCTCGTACGGTCCAGCTACCGCGCCGCCGAGCTGTTCCTGAGGGGCGAGATCGCCTCGCGAGCCCCTGGTCCCTGACCGGAGCGACTCATGCGCCGAGAGCACGAGGTGGGGGCGGTACCGAGGCGGCAGCGCGGCAACCACCGCGAGTGGGAGCCCGGCCGCTTCGTGAAGGAGTTCCCGCTGTACCGCCTCGTCGGCGAGGACGGCGAGCTCGTCGGTCCGCCCGACGAGGTGACGCTGTCCGACGCCGAGGTGCTGAAGCTCTACGAGCTCATGGTCCTCAACCGGGCGCTCGACGAGCGGATGATCACGCTCCAGCGCCAGGGCCGCATCGGCTTCTACATCGGCTCCATCGGCGAGGAGGCCTCGATCCTCGGCTCCGCCGCGGCGATGGACGAGCAGGACTGGATCTTCCCCTGCTACCGCGAGCACGGCGCCGCGCTCATGCGCGGGATGCCGCTCGTCGCCTTCCTGTGCGAGCTGTTCGGCAACGCCGGCGACGCCCTGAAGGGCCGGCAGATGCCGTGCCACGAGGCCTGGCGGCCCGGCCGCTTCACCTCGATCTCCTCGCCCATCTCCACGCAGATCTCGCACGCCGTCGGCGCCGCCTGGGCGGCGCGCCTCAAGGGCGATCCGATGGTCGCCATCACCTACTTCGGCGAGGGCGGCACGAGCGCCCACGACTTCCACACCGGCCTCAACTTCGCGGCCGTCCGCAAGCTCCCGGTCGTGTTCATCTGCCGCAACAACGGCTGGGCGATCAGCGTGCCGCGCGAGCGGCAGACCGGCTCGGAGACGATCGCGCAGAAGGCCATCGCCTACGGCATGCGCGGCGAGCGGGTCGACGGGAACGACCTCCTGGCGGTGCACGCGGCGACGCGGCGCGCCCGCGCGCGCGCGGCGGCGGGGGAGGGGCCCACGCTCATCGAGTGCGTCACCTACCGCGTCGAGGGCCACTCCACCTCCGACGATCCGCGCGCCTACCGCCCGGCGGAGCTGGTCGAGCCGTGGAAGCGGAAGGATCCGCTCCTGCGCATGCGCCGCTTCCTCGCGCGGCGCGGGGCGCTCGACGACGCGGGGGACGAGCGGATCCGCGCCGGCGTGCGCGAGGAGCTGCAGCGGGTCCTCAAGGAGGCGGAGGCGTTCGCGCCGAAGCCGCCGCTCGAGTCCCTGTTCGAGGACGTGTACGCGGAGCCGACCCCGCTCCTCCGCGAGCAGCTCGCCGAGCTCGAGGCCGCGGTCGCCGCCGATCCGCGCGTCGCGAACCCCCGCCACTCCGACGCCTGAACGCCCGGGAGGTCCGCATGCCGACGATGAACATCATCCAGGCGGTGAACGACGCCCTGCGCCTCGAGATGCGTCGCGACCCCGACGTCGTGGTGATGGGCGAGGACGTCGGGAAGTTCGGCGGCGTGTTCCGCGCCACGCAGGGGCTGTACGACGAGTTCGGCGCCGATCGCGTGATGGACACGCCGCTCGCGGAGGGCGGCATCATCGGGACCGCGCTCGGCATGGCGCTCTACGGCCTGCGGCCCGTCCCGGAGATCCAGTTCGCGGACTTCATCTTCCCCGCGTTCGACCAGATCGTGAACGAGGTGGCGAAGTACCGGTACCGCTCCGCGGGTCAGTACTCCTGCCCCATGGTGATCCGCACGCCCTACGGCGGCGGCATCAAGGGCGGCCACTACCACTCGCAGTCGCCGGAGACGCACTTCGTCCACACCGCCGGGCTCAAGGTGGTCGTGCCCTCGAACCCGTACGACGCGAAGGGCATGCTCATCAGCGCCATCCGCGATCCGGACCCGGTGCTGTTCTTCGAGCCGAAGCGCGTGTACCGCGCCGCGAAGGGCGAGGTGCCCGAGGGCGAGTACCAGGTCCCCATCGGCAAGGCGAAGGTGACGCGCGAGGGCTCGGCGCTGACGCTCGTGGCTTGGGGCTCGATGTGGCACGAGGTCGAGCAGGCCGCGCGCGAGGCGGAGGCGGAGGGCATCGACTGCGAGGTCATCGACCTGCGCTCGCTGCAGCCGCTCGACACCGACACGCTCGTCCAGTCGGTGAAGAAGACCGGCCGCGCCATCGTGGTGCACGAGGCGCCGCGCACCTGCGGCTTCGGCGCGGAGCTCGCCGCGATCCTGCAGGAGAAGTGCTTCCTCCACCTCGAGGCGCCCATCACGCGCGTGACCGGGTTCGACACGCCGTTCCCGTACACGCTCGAGAACGAGTACCTGCCGCGCGCGCCGCGCGTGCTGAAGGCGATCCGCGAGGTCGTGTCGTACTAGGGCTGCCCCCGGGCAAGCGAGGCCGAACCCATGGCGTACAAGCTCGAGCTCCCCGACATCGGCGAGGGCGTCGTCGAAGCCGAGGTGCAGCAGTGGTTCGTGAAGCCCGGCGACGTCGTCGCCGAGGATCAGCCGCTCGTCGAGGTGATGACCGACAAGGCGACGGTGGTCATCCCCTCGCCGAAGCGCGGGCGGGTCGTGAGGCTGTTCTGGAAGGTGGGCGACGTCGCGAAGGTGCACTCGCCGCTCGTGGAGCTGGAGCTCGAGGGGGCGTCGGCGCCGCCGCCGTCGGCGCCGAGCACGGCCCAGGCGAAGGCCGGCACGGAGGCGCCCGCGGCCCGGGCCGCGACGCAGGCCGTTCCGCTCGCCGCCGCGCCGGGGGCGGCTCCGGCCCTGTCCCAGCGCCCCGCGGGCCAGAA
>NZ_JALCZC010000018.1:0-64212 GCF_022690805.1 Anaeromyxobacter sp. SG66 | reverse complement strand
CGCCGCGGGGAGGAGCTCGACCCCGCTCGCCGCGATGGCCGCCGCCCGCCGCGCCGCGCCGGGCGCGCGATCGAGCCCGCCCGCGACCGCGATCCGAGCGGCCGGCAGGCGCGCGCGGAGCCGGCTCGCGAGCTTCAGGAGCTCCTCCCCCGGGAGGGACCCGTCCTCGTCCGCGGTCGCGGCGAGCAGCACCGCGCGCGGCGGCCGCCCGCCCGCGCCGCGAACCTCGCCGCCCGTCGGGCCGTCCGGGTGCAGCATCCGCTCGAGCGCGTACGTCGAGACGACGCCGTCCGGCCCCGCCACCTCGCCCGGCCTCATCCCCGTGGCGACCACGATCGCCCCCACCGTGACCTCGCGGGTGCGCGCCGGCTCGTCCAGCCGGACGGCGCCGAACGGGCAGGCCCGGGCGCAGGCGTCGCAGGCCTCGCCGCGGGCGCGCAGGCACGCCGCGCGATCGATGGCGGAGGCGTGCGGGAGCGCGCCCGGGTACGGGACGCCGATCGCCTTCCGCGCCGGTCCGCCGTCCGGGTCGGCGCGCACGGCGGGACAGGCCGCGCTGCAGGAGGCGCATCCCAGGCACACCGCCGGATCGACGCCGCGCGGCGCGATCGCGAGCTCGACCGCGAACCTCCCGTGGGCGCCGCGCACCCGGCGGAGCTCGGCGCCCGTCAGCACCTCGATCCGCTCGGAGTGGAGCACCTCGTCGAGCACCGGCTCCATGAAGCAGCTCGCGCACTCGCCCGCGGGGAAGATCTCGTCGAGCCGGTTGGCGAGCCCGCCGAGCGCGAACGCGCGCTCCACGAGGTAGACCCTGCGCTCGCGCCGGGCGAGCGCGCGCGCGGCCGCGATCCCCGCCGCGCCGCCGCCCACGACGAGGACGTCGGGCGAGGCCGCCACCTCCGCGCGGGGAATCGGCCGGTGCAGGCGGACCCGCGCGAGCCCCGCCGAGAGGAGCCGGCGCGCCCGCTCGGTGGCCTCCGCGGGATCGCCCCCCACCCACTCCACCTGCTCGCGCAGGTTCACGAGCTGCAGGTGCTCGGGCGAACGGCCCGCCCCCTCGAGCACCGCCCGGAACGTCGCCTCGTGCTCCCGTGGGGAGCAGGCGCCGATGACGACGCGCTCGAGCCCGCGCTCCCGGATCCGGGCGGCGAGCCAGGCCTTCCCTTCCTCGGAGCACAGCACGTCGTGGACCGCGACGTCGCCGGCTCCCGGCCACGCCGACGGAGCGCCGAGCGAGCCGAGCTCAACCACCGCCCCGAGGTTCGGGCCGCAGCGGCAGAGATAGACGCCGGTCGCGCGGTGCTGCGTGTCCGGGGTGGGCTCTGTCGGGCCGGGCTGCCGCGCTCCGCTCTGTGTCACGGCCTCTCAGTACTGGATCTGGATGACGACCCTCTGCGCATCGGGACGGACGGAGAGGAGCGTCTTCTTGCGCCGCTCGCAGAAGGTCCGGATGTCCTTCTCGAACGTCGGGCAGTCGCCCACGATTTCCACGACCGTACCGGCAGGCGTCTCGGCGGTCTCTACGGCGAGCTTCAGCACCGGCTGGGGGCAGCGCATCCCGGAGCAGTCGATCCGCATGAAGTTCGAGGCCACTGAAGACGTTCTCCTTGCGAGGACGCGAGGCGCTCGGCCGATGGTGATCGCAAAGCGGCGGCGCTTCGAGCGGGCCTGACGCGGCCCGACATTACCATCAAACGATCGCAGAGCCGGCGATGAGCGGGGGATGCGCCGCGGCGCCGCACCGGGCACCCGCCCGGTCGGCCGCTCAGTACTTGGCGTCCTCCGCCTCGATGAGCCGGAAGATCTCATCGGCGGATCCCGCGCGCAGCAGCGCCTCGCGGAACGTCGCGTTCTTGAAGATCCTGCTGATGCGCGCGAGCGCCTTGAGGTGCGCGCCCGCGGAGTTCTCGGGCGCGAACAGCGCGAAGAACAGGTGGGTGGGTCGCCCGTCGATCGCGCGGAAGTCGATGCCGGTGGTGGAGCGGCCGAAGGCGGCGATGAGGCCGGGGAGCCCGGGGACCTTCCCGTGCGGGATCGCGACGCCCTCGCCGATGCCCGTCGAGCCCAGCTTCTCGCGCTCGAGCAGCGTCTCCAGGAGGCGCTGCCCGTCGACCTTGTAGGCGGACGCGAGCGGGCGGCAGAGCTCCGCGAGCGTCGCCTGACCGGTCTGGCCGGAGAGGTTCGCGATCACCGCGTCAGGCCGCAGGAACTCGACGATCTTCATGAGAGAACCGGGCGTCAGCTAACACAGGTGGCAACGCGTCGGCAAGACGGCAAGCGGAGCCGTCGCACGGCCGCTCGCGAACGGATCGTCGCCGAGCGAGGCGAGCCCGACCGGCGCCCCGCGACGGGCCGCGACCGCCAGCGAAGCGAGCCCCCCGAGCCCGAACCTGCCCGCGGAGGAATGCGTCGCTCGCGGCGTGGTGCGAGCGGAGGCGCAGCCGGATGAGGCTGCGCCGGAGCGAGCGGGGGGTCCGGGGGGACGCGCCTCGTGCGTCCCCCCGGCACGACCACCGGGCCCCGACGGCGGCGGCAGCCGCCGGCGGGGCGGGGGCGCAGCCCCCGTTAGATGCTGTTCCGCGCCTCGATGAGGCCGAAGCCCCCCTCGTCGCGCCGGTAGACGACGTTGACCGCCCGGTCCTCCGAGTTCTGGAAGACGTAGAACTTCGCGTCGAGCAGCTCGAGCTGGAGGATCGCCTCGTCGATCGTCATCGGCTTCGCCTGGAACTGCTTGCTCTTCACGACGCGGTGGCTCGGGCGCTCGGGGTGCTCGAGGATGTCGAGCACGTCGTGGCGGACCTCGACCGGCGCCCACGGCGGCGGCGTGCCGTTCGCCTTGTAGTGGCTCGAGAGCTTCGCCTTGTGCTTCTTCAGCTGCCGCTCGATCTTGTCCGCGGCCTGGTCGATGGACGCGTACATGTCCTGGGAGCGGGCGGTGCCGCGCAGCAGGAACCGGCCGGCCTTCACCGTGAGCTCGGCGTGGTGATCCAGGTTCTCGACGTGAAGCACCGCGTGGGCCTCGCTCGGCCGGTCGATGTAGCGCTGGACGTGCTCGACGCGGCCTTTGACATGGGACTTCAACGCTTCGGTGGGCTCGAGATGCCGGAAGGTGATGTTCACCTGCATTGACCGCCTCCTGTGCGGGATCGCTGAAAATACTTCGGCCGCGGACCGGTGGGACCTCGAGTCCCCCGGAGCCGCGGCCGCCGCCGATGCTGCCCACGCTGGCAACATGCTCACGTGAAATCATAACAGAGGCGCGCCGGAGGGCACTCCCCCCGTCCCCCCGCCCGAGGCTCTTCGGGGGCGTCGCCGGGGCGGAGCCGCGGCCGCGGGCCCGCGCCTCAGAAGTACTTCTTGCGCTTCGAGCTCGGGAGGATCCCGAGCACCTCGCGGTACTTGGCGACCGTCCGGCGCGCGATCTCGATGCCCTGGTCCTTCAGGATCTCGACGATGCGCTGGTCCGAGTGAGGGTGCTTCGGGTCCTCGGCCGCGACGATGCGCTTGATGTGGTTCTTGACGGCCTCGCTCGCGATCTCGTCGCCGCCGGTCCGGTTGATGGCCGAGTTGAAGAAGAACTTGAGCTCGTAGATCCCCTGCGGCGTGTGGACGTACTTGTTCGTCGTGACGCGCGAGACGGTCGACTCGTGCATCCCGATGTCCTCCGCCACGTCGCGCAGGATGAGCGGCCGCAGGTGCGCGATGCCCTTGTCGAGGAACTCGCGCTGGAACTTCACGATCGACTCGGTGACCTTGTAGATCGTCCGCTGCCGCTGGTGGATGGAGCGGATGAGCCAGACCGCGCTGCGCAGCTTCTCCTGGATGTACTCCTTCGCCTCGCCCGCCTGGCCGTTCTTCAGCGCGGCGCGGTACATCCCGCTGATGCGCAGCTTCGAGAGCCCGTCGTCGTTAAGGACGGTGACGTACTTGTCCCCCATCTTGTGCACGTAGACGTCGGGGGTGATGTACTGCGCCTCCTCCCCCGAGTAGGCCCGGCCCGGCTTCGGCTCGAGGCGGCTGATCACCTTCACCGCCTTCACGACCTCGTCGATCGAGATCTTCAGGTCCTTCGCGATGGCCGCGTAGTTCTTCGACTCGAGGTGCTTGAGGTGGCGCTCGATGATCGCCACGATCTCCGGCGTGTCGGCGTTGAGGTGGCGGACCTGGATGAGGAGGCACTCGCGGAGGTCGCGCGCGGCGACCCCGGGCGGATCGAGCGACTGGACCTTCTTGAGGACGCCCTCGGCGAACTCGACCCCCATGCCCGACTCGAACGCCACGCGCACGAGCGGATCGCGGGTCATCGACTCCTCGCTCTCGCCCTCCACCGCCGGCATCTTGAAGTAGCCGTCGTCGTCGAGGTTCCCGATGACGAGCATCGCGACGCGCTCCTCCTCGGGCGTGAGGTTCGAGAGGCGGAGCTGCCAGACGAGGTGGTCGACGAGGTCGGTCTTCTTGGTGAGGGTCGCCTCGTAGCCGGGCAGCTCCTCGTCGGTGAGGCCGCGGTTCGACGGCGCGGTGTGGCCCTGGAGCTGGTAGTGGTCGAGGTACTGATCCCAGTCGATCTCGTTCGCGCCCTCCTCGCCCTTCACCTCCTCGGACTTCTCGGCGTCCTTGTGCTGCGGCTCCGCCTCGAGCTGCGCCTGCTCCGCCGGGCTCGCCCCCTCGGCGCGCGACTCCTCCTCGCCCTCGGCCGGGTCCTCGAGGAGCGGGTTCTCCGTCATCTCGGTGCGGATGAGGTCGACGAGCTCCATGCGCGAGAGCTGGAGGAGCTTGATGGCCTGCTGCAGCTGGGGGGTCATCACCAGCTGCTGCGTCATCTTGAGGTGCTGCTTCAGCTCGAGGCTCATCGCCGCTCCATGGCCGGAGCGTCGTCCAGCCGGAACTTCTCTCCCAGGTAGACCGCCCGCGCCCGCGGGCTCGCCGCGATCTCGGCGGGGGTGCCCGCCTCGAGGATGGTCCCCGAGGACAGGATGTAGGCCCGGCCGCAGATGCCGAGGGCCTCGCGCACGGCGTGATCGGTGATGAGGACGCCGATGCCGCGATCGCGCAGCGAGCCGATGAGGCGCTGCAGCTCGCCGACCGCGATCGGATCGACGCCCGCGAACGGCTCGTCGAAGAGGATGTACTTCGGGTTCGAGAGGAGGCTCCGCGCCACCTCGGCGCGGCGGCGCTCGCCGCCCGAGAGCTGCTCGCCGAGGCTCTCCGCCACCTTCTCGAGCCGGAACTCCGCGAGGAGCGCCTCCGCCCGCCGCTCCCGCTCCGCGTGCCCGACCCCGAGCGCCTCGAGGACGCCGGTGAAGTTCTGGCGGACGGTGAGCCGCCGGAAGATGGACGCCTCCTGCGGCAGGTAGCCGACTCCGAGGCGCGCCCGGCGGTGCATCGGCTCGCGGGTGAGCTCGGTGTCGCCGAGCCGGACGGTGCCGCCGTCGGGCGTCACGAGGCCGACCACCATGTTGAAGGACGTGGTCTTGCCGGCCCCGTTCGGCCCGAGCAGCCCCACCACCTCGCCGGGCGAGACGTGGAACGAGACGCCGTCGACGACGCGGCGGCGGCGGTAGCTCTTCACGAGCCCGTCGGCGCGGAGGACGTCCGCCGTCACGGCGTGGCCCCCTTGCGTCGCGCCTCGAGCTCGCGCCGGCGCGCGTCCACCTCGTCGCCGGGCAGGAGCATCTTCGCGCCCTCCAGCTTGGCCTCGTCGCGCTTCAGGTCGTAGACGAGCCGCGTCCCGCGCGCCTCGCTCGGGCCGTCCCGCAGCACCGGGCTCCCCTCGCACACGAGCCGCGCCGCCGCCGCCTCGTAGGTCGCCTTCTCGCACGTGACGAGCCGCTCGCCGCGCTCGAAGCGGACGTCGCCCGAGCAGATCGCCTGCGAGACCTCGCCCCGGGCGTCGTTCGTCGCGACGAGCCGCGCGCAGGTGAGCTTCGCGTCGCCGCGCGTCAGGACGACCGGCTTCCCGGTGAAGATCACCTCGCGCTTCTGGAAGGCGTAGTGGAGCTCGTCCGCGTCGATCCGGACCTTCCCCTCGCCCGCGGCGGCGGCGGCGCCGCCGCGAGCGCGGCCAGGGCGAGCAGGGCGGCGAGCGTCATCGTGCGGCCCCACGCCCGGCCTCGAGGTGGGCGCCCCCGTCGATCACGATCTGCCCGACGGCGGGGTCGAGCGTGAAGCGCGGCCCGGTCAGCCGGTAGCCGGTCCCCTCGACGACGACGGGCTCGTCGCCGCGGACGAGGCCGCCGCCATCCGAGGGCTCGTAGCGGGCGCTGGCGGTCCGGGCGACGTCCTCGCGCCTGCTCACCACCACCCCGCCGGTCGCGGAGAAGACGCTCTTCGAGAGCACCCCTTCGCCGCGGGGGGCGGTGATCCGGACCGGCGCACCCTCCCCGGGCAGGACGGCCACGAGGTCGTGCGCGGTGACGCGGGTCGAGTCACGCCGCAGCGTGGCGGAGGCCGCCTCGCCCGAGGCGCGCAGCTCTTCCCGCCGGTACATGCGGAATCGTACCCCTTCGAGCTTCAGCTCCGGCGCCACCTGCTCGGCCTCCCGTGGTTGGTTCGAACGGCATCCCGGCGTCGCCAGGAGGGCGGCAGCGAGCGAGACCGCCCGCACTGCCCATGTCGAAAACCGCGGAAACGGTAGCATTCTTTCCAACCCCGATCGACGGGCACACACCTTGCTATGCGGGGTGCGCCTAGGCGCCGGAAAGCTCAGAGCTTTTCGGCATCGTGCTTGCTTGCTGCGGCGAGCCGGCCTCGGCGGGCGGGCGGGTCTTCCAGCGCTCGTGCATCCAGACCCACTCTTCCGGGCTACGTCGGATGGCGGTCTCGAGCGCGAGGGAGCAGGCGGCGGTCAGCCGGACGGCCTCGGCCTCTCGGTCCTGCGCGGACGGGTCGTACGGGATCTCCACCACCTCGAGGAGGTGCCCGTCCCCGGCGCGCGGCCCCCTGCGGCGGATGGTGCCGACCACGACCGGCGCGCCGAAGCGGAGCGCGAGGTCCGCCGCCGCGCGAGGCGTGTAGGCCAGGCGGCCGAAGAAGGGCACGTGGACGCCCTGCACGTCGGTGTCCTGGTCGATGAGGAGCCCGAGGGCCCGCCCCTGGCGGAAGGTGCGGATGATGGCCCGGCCGGTCTCCGGGTTCTCGCGCCAGAGCGTCGTCACGCCGCCGGAGGCGCGGAACTCCTCGGCCAGCGCGTTGAGCCTGGGGTCGTGGCCTGCCTTGGCGATGACCGCGTTCGGCACGCCCGCGCGGGCGATGCGCCGGGCGAGGAGCTCCCAGTTCCCGACGTGGCCGGTGACGAACATCATCCCCTTGCCCCGCGCCATCACCTCGCGGAGCACCTCGCCGTTCGCGAGCTCCACGTAGGTCTCGAGCCGCGCGTCGTAGGAGCGGATCGTCACCACCTCCATCGCGGCGCGGCCGAGGTGCACGAACATGCGGCGCGCGATGGCCTCGCGCTCCGCTTCGGACCTCTCCGGGAACGCGAGCGCGAGGTGCCGGAGGGCGAGCCTTCGCGTCTTGCCGGCGAGGAGGTAGCCGAGCCGGCCGAGGGCGCCGCCGAGCGCGAGCGCCACGGAGAGGGGCAGGAGCGAGAGGAGCCGGATGGCGGCGCGCACGATCGCCGACCGCACGCTCCGCTTGATCCGCTTGCGCAGCGGGACCGTCATGGCGGCGCGAAACTAGCACGTGATCCGGGGGGATCGGCAGGGGCGCGGGCCCTTGACTTCGAGGGTTTCGGCGCGCTCGCGCGCGCCCCCCTCGTGCGGGCTAGACGGCGATGTGCTTCGCTGCGAGGAGCAGGTCGCAGAGCTCCCGGACGGCGCCGCGGCCGCCCGGGGCCGCGGTGACGAGGTGCGCGGCGGCCCTCGCCTCGGGGCGGGCGTCGGCGGGCGCCGCGGCGAGCCCCACCCGGCGGAGGAGCGGCACGTCGTTCACGTCGTCGCCCATGTACGCGACCGCCTCGTCCGGAAGGCCCAGGTGCGCGAGGCGGGCGTAGCCCTCGAGCTTGTCGCGCTCGCCGAAGATGAGGTGCTTGAAGCGGAGCTCCACGAGCCGGACCTCGGTCGCCTTCCCCGGCCGGCCGGAGATGACGCCGAAGTCCACGTGGTCGCGGAGGAGCACGACGCCGTGCCCGTCCCGCACGTCGAACGCCTTCAGCGCCTCGCCCTCGGGGCCGTACCAGATCCGCCCGTCGGTGAGGACGCCGTCCACGTCGAGCAGGACGAGCCGCACGCGCGCGGCGCGCGCGAGGAGGTCGTCCTGCGGGCTCACGGCTGCCCCAGGGCGCGCCGGACCGCGAGCACCTCGGTGAGGAGCCGGTCCGCCATGTCGAAGTCGAGCGAGTTCGGGCCGTCGGACTTCGCCAGCGCGGGGTCCTCGTGGATCTCGATGAAGAGCGCGTCGATGCCGACCGCGGCGGCGGCGCGCGCGAGCGGCGCCACGTACTGCCGCTCGCCGCCGGTGGTGTCCCCGCCGCCGCCCGGGAGCTGCACCGAGTGCGTCGCGTCGAGGCACACCGGCACGCCGAGCTCGCGCATGATCACGAGCCCGCGCATGTCGACGACGAGGTTGCCGTAGCCGAAGGTGGCGCCGCGCTCGACGAGGAGCACGTTCTCCTGGCCGGCCTCGCGGCACTTGGCCACCGCGTGGCGCATCTCCCGCGGCGCGAGGAACTGCCCCTTCTTCACGGAGACGCTCTTGCCGTGGCGCGCGCAGGCGAGGACGAGATCCGTTTGCCGGCAGAGGAACGCCGGCACCTGCAGCACGTCCACCACGCGCCCGGCCGCCTCCGCCTGCCAGGTCTCGTGGACGTCGGTCGTGCAGGGGAGGCCGGTCTCGCGCTTCACCGCCTCGAACGCGGCGAGCCCCCGCTCGAGCCCGACGCCGCGGTAGCTCTTGCCGGAGGAGCGGTTCGCCTTGTCGAAGCTCGCCTTGAACACCGCGGGGAGCCCGTGCTTCTCGGCGAGCGCCTTCACCTTGCGCGCGTGCGCGAGCGCGTGGGCCTCGGACTCCATGACGCACGGCCCCGCGATGAGGAGGAGCCGCCGGCCGTCGCCGACCTCGTGCCCGCCGATGCGGGCGAGAACGCGCTCGCTCATCCCTGGACGTTCTTCCCGACCGGGAGCTTCGTCACCGCCGCGTGGCGGCCGGCCTGCTGGTCGCGGTGCTCGCGCGCCGCGCGCACGAACCCGGCGAAGAGCGGGTGGGGGGCGAACGGCTTCGACTTGAACTCGGGGTGGAACTGGCAGCCTACGAAGTGCGGGTGGTTGTTGAGCTCGATCATCTCGACGAGGTTGAGCTCGGGGTTCGTCCCGGAGAACACCATCCCCTGCGCCTCGTACTGCGCGCGGTAGGCGTTGTTGAACTCGTACCGGTGGCGGTGGCGCTCCTGGACGAGCTCGACGCCGTACAGCTCGCGCGCCTTCGTCCCCTCCTTGAGGGCGCAGGGGTAGCTGCCGAGCCGCATGGTGCCGCCCTTCTCGGCCACGGCCTTCTGCGCCTCCATGAGCGTGACGACCGGGTGCGGCGTCTGCTCGTCGAACTCGAGCGAGTTCGCGCGCTCGAGGCCGAGCACGGTGCGCCCGAACTCGATGACCGCCATCTGCAGGCCGAGGCAGATCCCGAAGAACGGGATCTTGTGCTCGCGCGCGTGGTGCACCGCGAGGATCTTCCCCTCCGTGCCGCGCACGCCGAAGCCGCCGGGGACGAGGATCGCGTCCACCTGGTCGAGCTCGGAGAGATCGCCCTCCTCGAGCTTCGTCGAGTCGATGAAGACCTGCGTCACCCGCACGTCGCCGGCGATGCCGCCGTGCACGAGCGCCTCGTTGAGGCTCTTGTAGCTCTCGTGCAGCTCGACGTACTTGCCGACCACGCCGATGCGCACCTCGCCGTGCTTGGGCGCCTTCACCTTCTGGACGATCTGCTCCCACTTGTCGAGGCGCGGCGCCCGGCTCCAGATGTTGAAGAGCTCGGCGAGCTTGTCGTCGAGCCCCTCCTTGTGGAGCTCGAGCGGCACCTCGTAGATCGACTTCACGTCGAGCGCGGTGAACACCGCCGACGGGTCCACGTTGCAGAAGAGCGCGATCTTGTCCTTCATCTCCCGCGAGATCTCGCGATCCGAGCGGCAGAGCAGGAGGTCCGGCTGGATGCCGATCTCGCGCAGCTCCTTCACGGAGTGCTGGGTGGGCTTCGTCTTGAGCTCGCCGGCGGCGGCGATGAACGGCACGAGCGTGAGGTGCGCGTAGACCGCGTTCTCCTCGCCCACGTCGTACTTCATCTGGCGGATCGCCTCGAGGAACGGCAGCGACTCGATGTCGCCCACGGTGCCGCCGACCTCCACGATGAGGATGTCGACGCCGCCCGCCGCCTCGCGGATGACCGCCTTGATTTCGTCTGTGATGTGGGGGATGACCTGCACGGTCTTCCCCAGGTACTCGCCGCGCCGCTCGCGCTGGATGACGTTCGAGTAGATGCGCCCGGTCGTGTAGTTGTTCTTCCGGGTCATCTTGGCGCTGGTGAAGCGCTCGTAGTGCCCGAGGTCGAGGTCCGTCTCCGCGCCGTCGTCGGTGACGTACACCTCGCCGTGCTGGAACGGGCTCATCGTCCCGGGATCGACGTTGATGTACGGGTCGAGCTTGAGGTGCGTGACCTCGAGCCCCCGGTTCTCGAGGAGCGCGCCGATGGACGCGGCCGCGAGGCCCTTCCCGAGCGAGCTCACGACGCCGCCGGTGACGAACAGGTACTTGGTCTTCTTGCCTCGCTTCACCATCCGTGTCCCCTTCCCCTCACTCATGCGCGACCGGCGGCGAGCAGCGCCCGCGCCCGGTCGAGGTCCTCTGGCGTGTCGATGCCGAAACCCCGGTAGGCGGTGTCGGCCACGCGGATCCTGTGCCCGTGCTCGAGCGCGCGCAGCTGCTCGAGCGACTCCTCCGCCTCGAGCCGCCCGGGCGGCAACGCGGCGAACTGCTGGAGGAACGCGGCGGTGAACGCGTAGATGCCCACGTGCGCGCGCGCGAGCGGGCTCTGTCCGCCCGCGCGGCGGTGCGGGATCGGCGCGCGAGAGAAGTAGAGCGCGTCGCCCCGCAGATCGGTCACCACCTTCACGACCTGCGTCCGCTCGAGCTCCTCCGGCTCGAGCGGGCGGGCGAGCGTCGCCATCTCGACGTCGCCGTCCATCGCCCGGACGAGCGTCTCGATCGCCGCCGGCTCGATGAGCGGCTCGTCGCCCTGCAGGTTCACCACGACGTCCGGCGCCGGCGCGAGCCGCCGCGCCGCCTCCGCCACCCGGTCCGTCCCGGTGCTCGCCGGACCCGTCAGGATCGCCTCCGCGCCCGCGGCGGCCGCGGCACGTGCGATGCGGTCATCGTCCGTCGCGACCGCGACGGCGTCGACGCCACGCGCAGCACGCGCCCGGTCGACCACATGGGCGATCAGGGGCAGGCCTGCCAGTTCGGCGAGGGGCTTTCCGGGGAAGCGCTGGGCTCCGAACCGGGCCGGGATGATGACGGCGATGCGTCTCAAACCGGGACCGCAAAGTACGGGAAGGGACCGATCGCGTCAACCCGCGACTGCCGCACGGCCTATGTGGATCCCACTCCGCGCGAGAGAGCGTGCGCGTGGCGGCTCGCGGGCCCAGGCCCTCGCGTCGGGGCACCCGGGTCGGCGAACGGCGCCCGTCTGCCGCGGGCGCCACGCGCCGGCGCGGTTCGCTCGCTCTGCGCCGGGCCCCCCTCGAGGCCCGGCGCGCGAGACGTCGGCGTACGCGGAGCCCTAGTACCAGTCGAAGCCGGCGTACAGCATCCAGAACTGGGAGCCTTCCGGCGCCGTGTCGCTCGAGCCGTAGAACTGCTTCGAGGCGTCCAGGTTCACGGTCAGGTTGAACTGCTTCCCGAGCCAGAACGCGTAGCCGAGGCCGCCGAGGATGTTCGTGCCGCCGTAGGTGTCCGTGACGTCGTCGAACCCGTCGTCGTACGCGAGGGACAGCGCGGACAGGCCGAGGCCGCCGCGCACGAAGAAGCCCCGCTCCATGGGGAAGAACGTCGCGACCGCGTCGTAGTTCGTGATCTGGGCGGAGGTCGTCAGGCCGCTGCCGCTCGCCTGGGCGCGCGCAGCGGTGATGTCGAGGCCGAGGAGGAGGCGCGGGGTGACGGTCCAGCCGACCTTGAAGTTGAGCGCGAGGCGGGTCGGGTCGCGATCGTAGTTCAGCTCCTTGAACGACAGGCTGTCGCCCTGGCCGGAGACGCTCCCGTCCCCCATGCCGACGCCGAAGCCGATGTACCAGTTGTCGCGCTGCTGGGCGGGCGCGTAGCGCGGCGCGCGCGACCCTGGCGTGTAGGGCGGCTGCGGCCCCGGATCCTGGGCGGCCGCGGCGAGGGGGAAGGCGATGAGCAGGGCGAGCAGCTTCCGCATGGTTGGCTCCTGGAGGGGTGGGCGAACGAACGGACGATGTTACCTGCTCGGGGATTCATCGGTCATCGTCCGCGCCGGCTCGCGCGGGAGGCGCGTGTGCGACACCGTCGCCGCGCCCTGCACCGCGGCGACAGGCCCGGCGGCGACCGCCGCGCGGTCGCGGTGGTATGGTCCGCCCGTGCCCGAGGTCGTCCGCGTCCGCTTCACCGTCGAGCCGAACTACGCGGGCTGGCGGCTCGATCGCTACCTGCAGGAGAAGATCCGGCGCCTCTCCCGCGAGCGCGTGCAGCGGCTCATCGAGCGCCGCCTCGAGACCGAGGACGGTCGCCGGCTGAAGCCCTCGACGCGGGTCACGCCGGGCCTCTCCTTCGCGCTCCTCAAGGACGCCGAGCCCGAGCCGGAGACGCCGCAGGTCTTCGACGTCGTCCACGACGACGGCGCGCTCCTCGTGGTTGACAAGCCCGCCGGGCTGCCCGTGCACCCCACCGCCCGCTACTCGGCGAACACCTTCACCACGCTCGCCCGGGCGCGCTTCCCGGACCGGAAGGTCGACCCCGCCCACCGCCTCGACCGCGAGACCTCGGGGCTGCTCGCCTGCGGCAGCGCGCCGGAGTGGACGTCGCGCATGAAGCGCGACTTCGCGGGCGGGCGCGTCGCGAAGACCTACCTCGCCATCACCGAGGGCGCGCCGCGCGAGGACGCCTTCACGGTGGACGCGCCGCTCGCGCTCACCGGCGCGTCGGCGGTGCGCGTCCGCATGCACGTGACCGCGGGCGGGCTCCCGTCGGCGACCGACTTCGAGGTGCTGTCGAGGCGCGTCCTCGCGGGCGGAACCCCGGTCACGCTGCTCGCCTGCCGGCCCCGCACGGGCCGCCAGCACCAGATCCGCGCCCACCTCGCGCACGCCGGCCTGCCCATGGTGGGCGACAAGATCTACGGGCCCGACGAGAACATCTTCGATCGCTTCACCCGCCACGCCCTCACCGACGAGGACCGCGCGCGCCTGCGGCTGCCGCGCCACGCGCTGCACGCGTGGCGGCTCGAGCTCCCGCACCCGCGCACGCGGGAGCCGGTCCGGCTCGAGGTGCCGCTCCCGGCCGACCTCGCGGCGTTCTGGGACGGCTGCACCGAGGAGGCCGCATGACCCTCTACGATTTCCCCGGGCTCGTCGGCGGCGTGGCCGGCCTGTGGCTCGTCCTCCTCGGGCTCCTGCTCGCCGCGGGCGCCGGGCTGCGCCTGGCGTTGGTCCGGGGCCGTCCCGGCAAGGGCCGCGTGGCGCGCGGGCTCCTCTCCGCGGGCGCGACCTTCGTCTTCTCCGGGATCGCGCTCTTCTGGGCGGCGGAGCGCAGCGTGCTGCGACGGGAGCTCGACCGCGGCGCGCCGTGGCTCGCCGCCTTCATCCTCGCCGTCGCGGTCCTCTCGGCGCTGCGGAGCGCGCGGCGCCGCGCGCGGGCGGAGGAGGCGGAAACGGCGGCAGCCCCCGGAGAGCCGGAGGCCTAGCGTCCCCACCGCCCGAACGCGCGCCCGAGCCGCGCCACGCCCTCCGCGATCCGCGCGGGCG
This sequence comes from Anaeromyxobacter sp. SG66, assembly GCF_022690805.1. Classification (NCBI taxonomy): domain Bacteria; kingdom Pseudomonadati; phylum Myxococcota; class Myxococcia; order Myxococcales; family Anaeromyxobacteraceae; genus Anaeromyxobacter; species Anaeromyxobacter sp. SG66. The sequence goes on along the minus strand of NZ_JALCZC010000018.1, from coordinate 50,249 downwards.
CGCTGTGGGTGAAGTTGAGGCGGAGCGTGGCCTTGCCCTCGCCCTCCGGGTGAAACTCGCCGCCCGGCACGAACGCGAGCCCCTCCGCCAGGGCGTGGGTGAGGAGCTCCGCGGCGTCCCCGCCGCCGGTGAGGCGCGCCCACAGGAACATGCCGCCCCCGGGCCGGTTCCAGGTGAGCCGCTCCCCGAGCGTCGCCGCGAGGCCGCGGTCGAGCGCGTCGCGGCGCGCGCGGTACTCGCGCCGGAGCCCCTCGACGTGGCGCGCGAAGCCCTCCTGGCCGAGCAGGTCGAAGAGCAGGTGCTGGCCGAGCGAGTTGGTCTGGAGATCCGTCGCCTGCTTCGCGAGGACGCAGCGGCGGACGATGGCCGGGGGCCCGAGCAGGAAGCCGACGCGCAGGCCCGGGACCGCGGTCTTGGAGAAGCTGCCGAGGTACACGCTGCGCGCCGGGTCGTGTCCGAGCACCACCGGCGCGGGCGGCGCCTCGTCGAACCAGATGTCGCGGTACGGATCGTCCTCGGCCACGATCACCTCGGAGCTCCGCAGGACCTCGCGCACCTCTCGCCGGCGCGCCTCCGGGTAGCAGACGCCGCTCGGGTTCTGGAACGTGGGGGTGAGGTAGAGGAGCTTCGGGCGGCGCCGGAGCGCGTCCGCGAGCGCGTCGGGCCTGAGCCCCTCGGCGTCGCAGGGCAGGAACGTGACGCGCGCCCCGAAGAAGCGGAACACCTGGAGCGCGCCGAGGTAGGCAGGAGTCTCGACGAGGACCTCGTCGCCCGGGTCGAGGAACAGCTTGGCGAGGAGATCGAGCCCCTGCTGCGAGCCCTGCGTGACGAGGACCCCGTCGTCACCGAACGCGCCCACCGGGAACGGCACGCGCCCGAGGATGCGCGCGCGCAGGCCCTCGTGGCCCTCGGTCTCGGCGTACTGGAGCGCCGCCGGGCCGCGCGGCGACGAGAGCAGCTCCCGCGCGAGCGAGGCGAGGGCCTCGGTCGGGAAGAGCTCGGGCGCGGGCAGTCCCCCGGCGAAGGAGATGACGTCGGGGCGGGCGACGACGCGCAGGATCTCCCGGATGGCGGAGCTCTTCAGCGACGCGACGCGGGTGGAGAAGGGGTACTCGGGGGCGGCCGGCATTCCCCCAGTCTAGGGGAAAGCGCGGGCGGAGGCCGCTCGACTCGCGAACGGCCCGTTTCCGACGATTTTTCGCCAGCGGCGCCGCGCGCGGCGCGACATGAGACCCAGCGCCGAAGCGACGGCCCAGCCCTCCTTGGCGAACGCCTTCACTCCTCGCCCCCGCGCTCCCAGAAGTTGCCGCGGAAGATCATCCCGGCGTCGCCGATCACGAGCTCGCCCTCCACGTCCCCGTCCTCGAACGTCAGCGTCAGCATGTCGTCCTCGGCCCACCATGTCCCTTCGACCGCGATCGGCGCGGAGAGCCCGGTCGCACGGGCGACCGTATTCGCGGTCGTGAACGGCCGATCGCCGTTGGGCTCGTCGTACGTAGTGGAGGACGTGAAGACCTGGGTCGTCTCGACGAACGTGAAGTCCTCGCGGAAGCAGCGCTTCTTGAAGGAGCGCGCGCCGTTGTTCAGCGTTCCGACGCCCAGTTCCTGATCGAAGCACCCGATGAGCCGGCGGTCGGGCGCGCGCACGAGGTCGTCCGCCTCCGCGGCGGCGCGCACCAGCTCCGGCCGGATCTCGACGGAATGCGTGACCTGTTCGACGAGGCGCTCCGCCGCGCTGGCTGAGCGTGCGGCCGCGGTGACCAACACGACCGCCCGCCCGGAGCCGACGAGCGCCAAGGCCAGGGCCGCCGTGCCGTCCTCGCTCGCACGCACGATCTTGCAGCCGTGCAACCCGGTGCGCGAGGTGAACTCCTCGAGCCCGAGTGCTGCCGTTTCCTCGGATCCGCACTCGAACGAGCTCTGCGCGACCGAGGTGGAGACGGTCACGGCCGAACGGCCGTCTCGCGCCGTTGCCCCGTAGATGGGACGCCCATCGTTGCCGGCTTGGACGAGATACTCGAAACCGGCGGGTAGCGCGGCGCGGAACCCCTCGGGCGCAGAGACCCGCCCCTCGCGCGAGATCGGCGACACGGCAGAGGCGGCAGCGGTGACGAGCAGCAGCACGTGAGCGATGGTCATGCGCCACGAGCGATGCGGCGTTCATGCCAGGCGGCGCTCCGCCTCTTCCACCCCGGAGGTTCGGCACGGCTGAGCGCGGAGACCGCGACTCGCCCTTCACCGGCCGCGCGACGGACCACCGATACGGACACGGCGGGCTCCTACCCGCGCCAGCATTCGTACGCGCGGGCGAGGCGCGCGCGGCCACCGTTTCAGCGCCGGTGCGCCGCGCGCCGCGCCTCGGCGCGCTCGGCCTTGGCGATCTTCGCGCGCTGCTTCACGGCGAGCACGTAGAAGCGCTCGCGCAGCGCCGCCGCCTCGAGCTCGGAGAGGTCGCCGTGACGGCCGCGCTCGGCCTCGCGCCGCTCGACCGCCTTTGCGAGCGAGACCGCCGCCGCGACCGAGACGTTGAGCGACTGCACGAACCCGCGCATCGGGATGGCGTACGAGGCGTCGGCGAGGGCCAGCGCCTCGGCCGAGACGCCGCGGTGCTCGTTGCCGAAGACGAGCGCAACCTTGCCGGCGAAGGGCAGCGCGTCGAGCGAGCGCGACCCCTCGCCGAGGTGCGTGGCGTAGATCGCGAAGCCCTCCGCCTTGAGGTGCGCGAGGCACTCTCCCGTGGAGCTCCAGCGCCGCACGTCCAGCCACTTGTCCGCGTTCTGGCTGATCTTCTTGTTGCGGTCGAAGGGCTTCATCGGCCCCTCGATCGCGTGCAGCTCCTGGATCCCGAACGCCTCGCAGGTGCGGAGGACGGCGTTCACGTTCTGCGGATCGCAGAACGCCTCCATCACCACGGTGAGGGTCCGGGTGCGGTTCGCGACGACCGCGTCGATGCGCGCGCGGCGCTCCGGGACGAGGAAGTCCGGCCCGCCCGGCTCCGGCGCCTCCGCGGCGCGCTCGGCGCCGCCCTCGCCCCGCCGGCTCACTTCTCGGCCCTCGGCTTCCCGAGCCGGCGCCCTCGGCCGCCGCGCCGCGGCCGCGCCTCCTCGAAGAGGGCGCGCCCCACCGCGTCGAGCAGCTCCGGCATCCCCTCGCCGGTGACCGCCGACACGAGGTGGACGTCGACGGGCTGCTTGCGGCGCGCGAACGCCTTCTTGAGCTTCTCCCCGGCGGCGCGCGACTCGGGGACGTCGATCTTCGTCACCGCCAGGATCTGCGGCTTCTCCGCGAGGGCCGGCGAGTAGAGCGCGAGCTCGCGGTTGATGGCCTCGTAGTCCGCCTTCGGCGAGCGACCCTCCTCGGGGTTCGCGCCCTCGACGAGGTGCACGAGCACGCGGCAGCGCTCCACGTGACGGAGGAACTGGTGGCCGAGCCCAGCGCCCTCGTGCGCCCCCTCGATGAGGCCGGGGATGTCGGCCACGACGAAGCTCTTCTCGCCTCGCCAGGAGACGACGCCGAGGTTCGGCACGAGCGTCGTGAAGGGGTAGTCCGCGATCTTGGGCCGGGCCCGGGAGATGCGGCTGATGAGCGTCGACTTGCCGGCGTTCGGGTAGCCGACGATGCCCACGTCCGCGAGGAGCTTCAGCTCGAGGACGAGCTCCCGCTCCTCGCCGGGCGTGCCGTCCTCGGCGTAGCGCGGCGCCTGGTTCGTCGAGGTGGCGAAGTTCATGTTGCCGAGGCCGCCGCGACCACCCTTGGCGACGACGAGCCGCTCGCCCTCGCCGCCGAGGTCCGCGACGAGCTCGCCGGTGCCGGCGTCCTTCACGACCGTGCCCGGCGGCACGCGCAGGACGAGCGGGTCGCCGTCCCTGCCGTTCATGTCCGAGCCCTGGCCGTGCTCGCCGCTCCTCGCGCGGTGCTCCCGGACGTAGCGGTAGTCGAGCAGCGTCGAGAGCTGCGGGTCGACGACCAGCACCACGTCCCCGCCGTTCCCGCCGTCGCCGCCGGCCGGTCCGCCGCGCGGGATGAACTTCTCCCGCCGCCACGCCACGGCGCCGTTGCCGCCGTCGCCGGCCTTCACGTGGATGCGGACCTCGTCGACGAACTTCATTCGGAGCCTTTTACAAACGCGAACGCCGCGGACCTGGGTGGCCCGCGGCGCCGTGATGAGTGGAGGCCGCCTCGTCCGCCGGGGGCGGACCGGAGCGGCGGAGCGCTACGCCCCCGGAACGATGGAGACGAAGCGCCGATCGCCCCGGGCGCGGCTGTACTTCACGGTGCCGTCCACGAGCGCGAAGAGCGTGAAGTCCTTGCCCATCCCGACGTTCGCGCCGGGGTGGACGAGGGTGCCGACCTGGCGGACGAGGATGTTCCCCGCCACGACCTTCTCGGACCCGTAGACCTTGATGCCGCGGTGCTGGCCGGGAGAGTCACGGCCGTTGCGCGAGGAGCCCTGTCCCTTTTTGTGAGCCATTTTCTACTCCACCTGAACCCGGAACCGGGTCGTCGGGGGCGCGAGCGTTACGCGCGCACCGTCGTGATGAGGACCTCGGTGTACGGCTGCCGGTGGCCCCGCTTCTTCGTCCAGCCTTCCTTCTTCTTGCGGAAGTGGACGACCTTCTTGTGCTTGTCCTGGGCGACGATCTCGCCCTCGACCGCGGCGCCCGCGACGACCGGCGCGCCGATCTTGGCCTCGCCCTCTCCGCCGACGAGCAGCACCTCGAAGCTGATCTTGCCGCCGACGTCGCCAGCGAGCTTCTCGACCTTGAGCCGATCGCCCTGCGCGACGCGGTACTGCTTCCCGCCGGTCCGAATCACCGCGTACATCGCCTTCTCCTCGAAATCTGGGAGGATTTCACCAGCGCGCGGCCGCGAAACGGCGCGCCTCCGGGCCTCCGGAAGGGCGGTCATATACGATCAGGCCGCCGGGGCTGTCAAGGAATCCCGGGGCTTGGACCGGACCGCCCCGGGGTGGGCTCGCCTGCCTCCCCGCCTCACATTGCGCGGGGCGCCCGATCACCCGATCCTGCCGCCCTTATGCGAAAGCTCACGCTCGCGCTCGCCGGAGCGCTCCTTTTGCCGTCGATCGCCGAGGCCCAGCTCCGCGCCTCGGCTGGAATCAGCTTCGATCTGCCGGTCGTCCTGCCCCAGCTCGTCGTCGTCAGCCCGGGCGTGCAGGTCGTGCCCGAGTGCGATCACGAGGTGTTCTACACGAACGGCTACTACTGGGTCCGCGAGGACGACGTCTGGTACCGCTCCCGCTCGCACCGGGGCGGCTGGGTCATGGCGCCCGCCCGCGCGGTGCCGGTGGCCCTCGTGAAGGTCCCGCCCGGTCACTACAAGCACTGGAAGCCGGAGAAGGGCTGGAAGGGGGAGAAGCACGGCCCCGCCTACTACGGCGGCCGCCCGCAGCCCGCGCCCGCGTACTTCCGCGACGGCGGCAGGGACTACGATCGCCGCGAGTACCGCGATCACGACGACGACCACGGCCACGGCGGCCACGGTAACGGCAAGCACAAGGGCAAGCACTAGGGCGGAGCGCTCGCGCGAAGCCCGCTGAACCGAGGGCCACGCCCGCTTATCAGAGCGGCGTGGCCCTTCGCACGCGCGCCGTCCCGGAGAACGCGCCCGGCGATCTCTTCGTCGACGATCGCTGCATCTCCTGCGACACCTGCCGCCGCCTCGCGCCCGCGACGTTCGGCGGCGGCGAGGACGACCGCGCCTTCGTCGCCTCGCAGCCGTCTGACGGCGAGGCGCGGCGGCGGGCCCTCCTCGCGCTCGTCTCCTGCCCCGTCGCCGCGATCGGCTCCACCTCCGGCGCGGGAGTGCGCGAGGCCTCGCGCGCGCTCCCCGTCCCGCTCGCGGAGGACGCCCCCGACGTCCTCGACTGCGGTTACGCGGCGGAGTCCTCCTTCGGCGCGGCGTCGTGGCTCGTGCTGCGCCGCGGCGGGAACGTGCTCGTGGACTCGCCGCGCTTCACGGCCCCGCTCCTCGCACGCCTCCGCGCGCTGGGCGGGGCGCGCTTCCTGTTCCTCAGTCACCGCGACGACGTCGCCGATCACGCCCGCTGGGCGGAGGCGCTCGGCTGCGCCCGCGTGCTCCACGCGCGCGACGTGACCGCCGGGACCCGCGGCGTGGAGGTCCGGCTCGAGGGCGACGCGCCCACCGCCCTCACGAACGACCTCCTCGCCATCCCCGTCCCCGGCCACACCGCCGGCTCGACGGCGCTCCTCGTCGGCGAGCGGTACCTCTTCACCGGCGACCACCTGTGGGGCGATGCCGAGGGGAGGCTCGGCGCGTCGCGGTCGGTGTGCTGGTGGGACTGGGACTCGCAGACCCGCTCGATGGAGCGGCTCGCGGCGCACCGGTTCGAGTGGGTCATCCCCGGCCACGGGCGACCCTGGCGCGCGCAGAGCATCGACGCGGCGCAAGCCGCGGTCCGCGACCTCGCCGCGGAGATGCGGGAGCGGTAGGAGGCGCCGCCGCCCGGGATCGTTCGCCGTCTACAGCCCGAAGTGCGCCGGGGACAGGCCCTTCCAAGCGCAGTACTCGCGCAGCTCGCGCTTCACGAGCCCCCAGGTCAGCGCGACGAGCACCGCGTCGTCCGCGAGGCCCACCGGGAAGAGGAAGTCCGGCACGAGGTCGACGGGCGAGAGCACGTAGGCCACCGCGGCGGCGAGCGCGGCGACGGACTTCCACGGCACCTTCCGGTACGTCCCGTTCGCGTAATCGCGCAGCACCATCCAGAGGAGCCTGAGCTTCGCGCGGAACGCGCCCGGCGCGCGGCGCGCGTACCACGGCGGCCGGCGCAGGAAGCGCCGGGCGGCCGAGGCGCGCCCGGGGAGGCTCTCGGGCGTGATGTCCTTCGCCTCGCGCGCGAGCTCGCTCGCGGCGGCCTCGCGGCAGGAGAGGCAGTCCGCGTTGGAGCCGAGCGGGCGCGCGCAGGCGGGGCAGGTCCGGGTGGCCATCGTCTCCCCAATCTAGCGCGGGGCCGTCGCGGCCGCCTGCGCCCCAGGCGCGGTGGGCGCCAGCTCAGCGCGCGGCGCGCCGCGGGGTCCGCTCGCCGGGAGGCTCGATCGCCACCACCTCGTGGAAGCGGCGGTAGTCGACGGCCTGATCTCCGCCGGGGAGCACCTTCACGATGTCGCGGAAGCGCACGTCCCAGCGGAGCTCCTCGGGCAGGTACGTGCGGCGCGCGTGGATCACGCGGGTCAGCCCCTCGTCGTAGCCGGAGAGCGTCACGACGAGCTCCGCGTCCTCGCCGGCGAGCGACGCCTCCGTCTCGCCGAAGAGCGGGCTCTCGCGGGTGACCGGGTGGACCGCCGTCCAGGCGTGGGAGAAGAGCGCCGAGCCGTCGCGCGCGAGGGGGAGATCGTGGGCGCGGCGCACCACCTCGCCGTCCTCGCCGCGCTCGTTGCGCACGAGCATGACCGAGACCTTGGCGTCGAGGATGTGGCTCGTCCGCTCGTTCGCCATGCGGAACAGGAGCGCCCGGCCGCCGGCGTGCGGGCCGACGACCGCGACCCGGCTGAAGATGACGCGCGCGGGGATGCGCGAGTACTTGGCGAGGAGGATGCCGGCGCCGATGACGGCGAGCAGCCAGCGCACGAAGGTCTCGACCGCGGAGACCGCGCCGCCGGCGAGCCAGCGGCCGGAGAGGGGCGGCGCCGGCGCGGGCGGCGCGTCGGCGGCGGCGAGCAGCGCGGGGATCACCGACGCGCCCGGCGGCCACTCCGCCGCGAGGGCGAGGTGCGCGAGCCCGAACAGCGCCTGCGTGCCGAAGAAGACGAGCGCGTAGATCGTGACGAGGCGGGTCCAGCTCCCGGTCACGAGCCGGTGGTAGAGGTCCGCGAGCGGGCGCCGCCGGAGCCCGATGATCTTCACGCTGCGGCGAGCGTGCCCGAACACCCGGGTCGAGCCGATGTCGGCCATGCGGCGCGGATGTTAGACGGAGGGTGTCGGGCGCGGGAAGGCGCCGGTTTGCCTACCTCGCGGCGAGCGCCGCGAGGCCGGGCCCGAACGGACGGCGCACCACCCCGCGCTCCGTGATGAGGGCGGTGACGAGCGGCTCAGGCGTGACGTCGAAGGCGGGGTAGCGGGCCGGCACGCCGGCGGGCGCGATGCGCTGGCCGGCGAGCATCAGCACCTCGTCGGCGCCGCGCTCCTCGATGGGGATGGCCGCGCCGTCCGCGGTCTGCAGGTCGACCGTGCTCCACGGCGCCGCCACGTAGAACGGCAGGTGGTGGTACGCGGCGAGCACGGCGAGGGCGTAGGTGCCGATCTTGTTCGCCACGTCGCCGTTCGCGGCGATGCGGTCGGCGCCCACGACCACGCAGGCGATCTCTCCGCGCGCCATGAGCCAGCCGGCCATGCCGTCGGTGAGGAGCGTCACCGGGATCCCGTCGCGCTTCAGCTCCCACGCGGTGAGCCGGGCGCCCTGCAGGAACGGGCGCGTCTCGTCCGCGAACACCGTGACGGCGTTCCCCGCCTCCACGGCCGCGCGGACGACGCCGAGGGCGGTGCCGTAGCCGGCGGTGGCGAGCGCGCCGGCGTTGCAGTGGGTGAGGACGCTCGCGCGCGGCGGGAGGAGCGGCGCGCCGAGCGCGCCGATGCGCCGGCAGGCGGCCTCGTCCTCGTCCCGGATCGCGTGCGCCTCCTTGAGGAGCGCCACCGCCCCGAGGCCCATCCGGCGCGACATGCGCCGCACCGCCCAGGCGAGGTTCACGGCGGTGGGGCGCGCGTGGACCAGCCGCTCGGCGGCCTCGCGCAGGCGCGGCGGCTCGGCCCCGCGGCGCGACTCCAGGGCGAGCGCGTACGCCGCGGCGACGCCGATGGCGGGGGCGCCGCGCACCGTCAGGTCCTTGATGGCCTGCACGACCTCGTCCGCGGAGGCGAGCTCGAGCCAGACCTCGTCGGCCGGCAGGCGCCGCTGGTCGAGCACGCGGACCACGTCCCGCGCCTCGTCGTAGAGCACCGGCCTGAGCGGCTCCGCGTTCATCGCCTCTCCCTTCCGAGCCCCGCGAAGAGCCGCAGGGCGAAGTAAACGGCCGCGAGCGCGGCCACCGCGGCCGCCGGCAGGCGCCGCTCGCTCGCGAGCACCCCCGCGACGACGACGCAGCTCACGAGCGCGATCCCCAGGAACACCTTCGTCGGACCCGCCGCGCCCGCACCGGCCGGCCCGGCGCCCCATCCCGCCCACCTCGCCATGGCTCGCTCCGATCCGCCGCCGCGCCACGAGACCGCCCGCGCCGGCGCCGTCACGCGCGGACCCCGCGCGGGGACTCTACTCGCCCAGCTTCCTCTTGAGGAGGGCGTTCACGACGGCCGGGTTGCCCTTGCCCCGCATCTCCTTCATGACCTGCCCGACGAAGAAGCCGAGGAGCTTCGTGTTGCCGCCGCGGTAGCGCTCCACCTCCGCCGCGCTCGCGGCGATCACGCGATCCACCGCCGCCTCGATGGCGCCCTCGTCCGACACCTGCGCGAGCCCCTTCACGCGCACGACCTCGGCGGGCGCGGCGCCGGTGCGGAAGACCTCCTCCACCACCTGCTTCGCGCCCGGGCCGCCGATGGTCTGCGCGTCCTGGAGCCGCAGGATCTCGGCGAGCTGCGCCGGCGTGATCCGCCAGGCGGCGGGCTCCTGCCCGAGCTCGTTCGCGAGCCGCGCGAGATCGCCGTTCAGCCAGTTCGCGGCCCGCTTGGCCGCCTCCGGCGAGCTGCCGTACGCGGCGAGCGTCGCGTCGAAGAACTCGGCCACCGCCTTGTCGGCGACGAGCAGCTCCGCGTCGTAGGCGGAGAGCCCGAGCGCTCGCTGGTAGCGCGCCGAGCGCGCCCGCGGGAGCTCGGGCAGCGCGCGCCGCACCCGCTCGACGAGCGCCTCGTCGACCAGGACCGGCGGGAGATCCGGCTCGGGGAAGTAGCGGTAGTCGTGCGCCTCCTCCTTGGAGCGCATCGAGCGCGTCTCGCCGCGATCGGGATCGAACAGCCGCGTCTCCTGCTGGACCTTGCCGCCCGCCTCGATGAGCTCGACCTGGCGGCGCACCTCGAAGTCGATGGCCTGCCGGAGGAAGCGGAACGAGTTCATGTTCTTGAGCTCGCAGCGGGTGCCGAGCTCGGTCGCGCCCTTCCGCATGACCGACACGTTCGCGTCGCAGCGGAACGAGCCCTCCTGCAGGTTGCCGTCGTTCACCCCGAGCGTCATGAGGATCGCGCGCAGGGTCTTGAGGTACGCGATGGCCTCGTCGATCGAGCGCAGGTCCGGCTCCGAGACGATCTCGAGGAGCGGCACCCCGGCGCGGTTGAGGTCGACGCCGGAGCCGGCCGCCGTGACGTCGTGCACGTTCTTGCCGGCGTCCTCCTCCATGTGGATCCGCGTGAGCCGGATGGACCGCGTCGCCCCGTCGACCGCGATCTCCACCCCGCCCCCCACGCAGATGGGCAGCTCGTACTGCGAGATCTGGTAGCCCTTCGGCAGGTCCGGGTAGAAGTAGTTCTTCCGCGCGAACACGCTCTTCGCGCGGATCTCGCAGCCGAGCGCGAGCCCGGCGCGGACCGCCAGCTCCAGCACCTGGGCGTTCAGCGCGGGCAGCGCGCCGGGCAGCCCGAGGCACACCGGGCAGACCTGCGTGTTGGGCGCCGCGCCGAACGCGGTCGAGCAGGCGCAGAAGATCTTGCTGCGGGTGAGGAGCTGGGCGTGGACCTCGAGCCCGAGGACCACCTGGAAGTCCGAGACCGGCATCAGCGCGCCTCCCGGCGTGGCCCGAGCGCGGCGCCGCCGGGGCCGGCCGGCGCGAGCCGGTCCCACCGCCGATCGCTCGGATAGAGGAAGGCGAGCGCCGCCAGGTCGAGGAGGAGCACCACGACGAGGCGGGGATCGCGCGTGACGAGATAGGCGACGAGCGGACAGAGCGCCGCCGCCTCGCACAGCGCCCACGCGACGAGGAAGCGCGTGAGCGTGACCGCGTCGCGGCCGCCGCGGCGCGCCGCCTCGAGGCGCGGCGGGACGACGCGCGAGAGCGCCACGTTGAAGGCCGACGCGACGACGGCGAGCCAGAGGAGCAGCGCGGCGTGCCCGCCGGGCGAGGCGCCGCGCGCGCGGGTCACCGCCACGCCCAGGAAGGCGACGGGCAGGACGAGGAGCGCCGCCCACAGGAGCGTGGCGATCCGGCGGGTCATGGTCACACCTCCGGCGCCGGCAGCGGCCCCGCCTCGCGCTCCAGCGCGCGCGCCGCCCGGAGCAGCGTCGCCTCGTCGAACGGGCGCCCCACGAGCTGGAGCCCCACCGGCATCCCGCTCTCGCGCTCGACCCCGCACGGCACCGAGAGGCCGGGGAGCGCGGCCAGGTTCGCGGTGATGGTGAACACGTCGGCGAGGTACATCTGCAGCGGATCGGCGGTCTTCTCGCCCAGGCGGAAGGCGACCGTGGGCGCGACCGGGCCGGCGACCACGTCGCAGGCCCGGAACGCCTCGTCGAAGTCTCGCCGGACGAGGGTGCGGACCTTCTGCGCGCGCAGGTAGTAGGCGTCGTAGTAGCCCGCGCTGAGCGCGTAGGTGCCGAGCATGATGCGGCGCTTCGGCTCCGCGCCGAACCCGCGCTCGCGCGTCTCCGAGTACATCTCCTTGAGGCCGCGCGCCTCGCCCGCGCGGAGCCCGAAGCGCACGCCGTCGTAGCGGGCGAGGTTCGAGGAGGCCTCCGCGGGGGCGATGAGGTAGTAGGCCGCGATGCCGTAGCGCGAGTGCGGCAGGGAGACGTCGACGAGCGTCGCGCCGAGCCGCTCGTACCGTGCGAGCGCCTCGCGCACCGCGCGCTCGACCCCGGGCGCGAGCCCTCCCGCGAGCCACTCGCGAGGCACGCCGATGCGCAGCCCGCGCGCGCCGCTTTCGAGGCCGGCGAGGTAGTCGTCCACGGGCCGGGTCGAGGAGGTCAGGTCGCGCGGGTCGTGGCCGGCGATGGCCTGGAGCAGGAGCGCCGCGTCGCGCACGGTGCGGCCGAGCGGGCCGACCTGATCGAGCGAGGAGGCGAAGGCGATGACGCCGTAGCGCGAGACGCGGCCGTAGGTCGGCTTCACGCCCACCGCCCCGCAGAACGCGGCCGGGAGCCGGATCGAGCCGCCCGTGTCCGTGCCGAGCGTCCCGTACACCTGCCGTGCGGCGACGGCCGCGGCGCTGCCGCCCGAGCTGCCGCCGGGCGTGCGCGCGAGGTCGTACGGGTTGTGACACGGCTTGAACGCGCTGTTCTCGTTCGACGAGCCCATCGCGAACTCGTCCATGTTGAGCTTGCCGACGACCACGGCGCCGGCCTGCTCGAGCCGCTCGACGACGGTGGCGTCGTAGGGCGGGACGAAGCCCTCGAGGATCCGCGACGCGCAGGTCGTCTCGACGCCCTTCGTGAGGAAGATGTCCTTGAGGGCGATGGGGACGCCGTCGAGGGGCGAGCGGCGCGCCCCCTTCGCCGCGCGCGCGTCGGCGGCCTCCGCGGCCGCGCGGGCGCGCTCGGGCGTCGTGCGGAGGAACGCCCCGATCCGGCCGTCGGTCGCGGCGATGCGGTCGAGCGCGGCGGCGACGAGCTCCCGCGACGAGGCGCCCCTCCCCGCGAGGAGCGCGCTCGCGTCGGCGAGCGAGAGGGACGTCAGCTCCGTGGACGGCGCGCTCACTCGATGATCCTCGGCACGACGAAGAACGTGTCCTCGCGGGCGGGCGCGTTCGCGAGCGCCTCGTCGGGAAGGAGGCCGGGGCGGACCTCGTCGGCGCGGAGGGGCACGCCCTCGGCGAGGGCGTGCGTCATCGGCTCCACCCCCGACACGTCGAGCTCGGAGAGCTGCGCGACGTGATCGAGGATGGCCGAGAGCTGACCAGCGAAGGTCTGCTCCTCTTCCGGCGAAAGCCGGAGCCGCGCCAGCGCCGCGATGCGCCGGACCTCGTCGAGCGTGAGGGCCATGTCGCGCCTAGACCGGCTTCTTCGTCTCGGGCTTGAACCAGTTCAGGATCGAGGCCATGACGCCCTTCGACTCGGGCTTCTCGAGGTGGCTCAGCTCTCCCTCGTCGAGGAAGACGCCGTTGCAGGAGAAGCACACGTCGACGTCCACCCCGCGCAGCCGCACCTCGTGCATCTGCATCCCGCACTTGGGGCAGCGCATCCAGTGCAGCTCCTTGAGCCGCTGCAGCTCGGCCGCCTCGGTCTGCTTCTTCACCTGGAGGGCGAGCCTGCGCTTCTTCTCCGCGTCCTCGCGGACGAAGTACTCGTCTTCGGTGGTGGACGGCTTCCCAGGGGTTCCGCGATCCGGCATGTCGGTCATCTCCTCAGCTCGGCGATGGCGTTGCGCGCGACGGCGGCCTCTTCGCCGTCGGGGTGCTCCGCCAGGTATCTCTCGTAGCAGCGGATGGCGTCCGCGTCCCGTCCCTGCGCCCGGTACGCCTCGGCGAGGCCGAGGAGCGCGTCCGCGTGCGACGGGACGAGCTTCAGCGCGCTCTCGAAGCTGGCCGCGGCCGGGGCGTAACGAGACAGATCGAGATAGCACAGCCCCCGGCCCGTCAGGGCCGCGACGTTCTCGGGATCGTCCGAGACGAGCCGGCCGTAGAGCTCGAGCGCACCGGTGGCATCGCCTCGCGCGCGGAGCCGCCCCGCCTCGGCGAGGAGCGCCTTGGGGCCGCGGGGGCGCGCCGGCTTCGCCGCCGGGGCGGCCTCTGCCGAGGCAGGGACCACGGCGGCGGGCGCCGCCCCGGGCGCGAGGACGGCAGGCGTGGCGGAGGGCGAGAGCTCAGGGCCCGGGGCAGCCGGTGAGCCAGCAGGGCGTCCGTCCGCGTGGGCGGCTTCAGCGGGAGGCGCGGGCTCGGGGGCGCGCCCGGCTGGCGCTGCGGAGGGGTCGGCCGCTGGTGTCGCCGCCGCGCTCGCCGTCGGGGTAGCGGGCGCGTCCGAGGGCGCGGTCGGAGTCGCAGACGGGGTCGCGCTCGCGGTCGCGGTCGGGGTTGAGGTCGCGGTCGCGGTCGCGGTCGGGATCGTGGTTTCGGTCGGGCCGCGCCCCAGGACCCCGCGCACCATCCGTCCCATCCTGCCCGGGACGAGCGCGTAGGCCCCGGCGCCCGCGGCGACCGCCAGGAGCGCGACGAGGAGAGCGGCGCGCAGGCCCCGGCGGCGAGGCCGCGCCGACGGCTCGGCCGCGCGTGCCTCGCTCGCTCGCGCCGGCCACGTGAGCTCTCCGGGCGGGGGGAGCGGCAGCGCAGGCGGCGGAAAGCCGGAGGGCGGCGGTGGCGGCACGCGCGTGGGCGGGCGCGGCGTCTCGACGGGCGTCGCTCGAGCGCGCTCCGCCTCCGCCACCACCGAGAAGAAGCTCGAGAGCTCCTCGATCTCGCCGAGCCGCCTCCAGGAGTCGCCGCCGGCCGAGATCTCGTCCTCGCGCGCGACCTTCCCCTCCACGATCCACTTCTGGACGGTCGTGAGCTCGCGGCAGGTGAGCACGGCACCGCCGGGGCGCCTCACGCGCCACTCTCGCGCGCTGCTCCGCGCTGCGGCCGAGGCGGTCGCGCCGGGCGCGGCCGCGCTCGCCGGCATGGGCGCGAAGTCGAGCTCGCCGGGCTTCACCGGCACGGTCACCACGAGCTCCTTCTTCTTCACCCTGAAGAGGTGCCCGCAGTTGGTGCACTGGACCGCCAGCCCCGACGGCGTGATCTGCTCGTCGTCGAAGACGTACTGGGCCTTGCAGCGCTCGCAGCGGACGTCCATGGCGCTCCGAAAAAGTCGCGAGTTCCGCGGATTTTACGCGAGGTTTCGCCGTCCGCCGAAAAATTGACCCCCGGGGTCACCCCGATATCCTCGGCTGGACGGGACCTCGTCCGTTCGAGGCGGGCCCGGGTGCGCCCGCGTGGCAGCACCGCGGCGCGGGCGTTTCACGGAGCGAGGGGCAGGTGGTCGCGCGCATGGGCAAGGCCAGGTCCAACCGTCGTCTTCCCGAGAAGGAGCGCCCGAAGAAGGGCGATCGGAAGGCGGAGCCGCGCGGCGGGGCGCAGAAGGCGCCGCGCACCGGGATGGCCCGCGACGTCGGGGCGGTGGTGCTCCTCGCCCTCGCGGCGACGAGCGGCCTCGCCCTCGCGACCTACTCGTCCCTCGACGGCGCGCTCATCGCGCGCGGCATGGCCCCCTCGAACCTCGTCGGCCCGGTCGGGCACAGCCTCGCCGCGGCCGTCTACGGCGTGCTGGGGTTCTCCGCGCTCGTCCTGCCCGTCGCGCTCGGGGCCGCCGCCTGGCGGCTCTTCCGCGGCGCGTCGCCGCGGCTCTCCATCGTCTCCGCGGTCGCCTACGCCGTCCTCACGCTCTGCGTGGCGACGCTCGGCCACCTCGCGCTCGGCGCCCACGTCGTCGCGTCGTTCCCGGCGGGCGGCGCGGTGGGGCGCGCGCTCAGCGCGAACGCCGAGGGGCTCCTCTCGACCTGGGGCAGCGCCATCGTCGTGACCGCCACCGGCGTCGTCGCCCTCATCGTGGCGGCCGACGTGAAGCCGCAGACGATCGGCGGCTTCCTCACCGACCTCGCGCGCGGGCTGTTCGGGTTCGCGTCGGACCGGGTGGCGGCCGCGGTCGAGGAGCACCGCATCGCCGTCGCCGAGCTGCGCGCGGACGAGGAGGCCGACCGGAAGCGCCGCGCCGGCGAGGAGGCGCTCGCGGACGCCGCCTCGGTCGAGGCGGATGACGACGACTCGCGCGAGGAGGCGCGCGCCGTCGCGACCGCGCTCGCCATCGAGCACGCGCGCCGCACCGGGTTCGAGGATCCGGCCTGGGTGAGCGGCCTCGCCGCCCCGGCCCCCGCCGAGGAGCCGGAGCCCGCCGAGCCCCCGGCCCGGAAGCGCCGCAAGGCGCGCGAGGAGCAGGAGCCCGCCGCGGCGAAGGCCGCTGCGGTGGTGGAGCTGCCGGCCGCCGAGGCCGCCGCGCCCGAGCCGCTGCCCGAGCCGCCGACGCCGCCCGCCCGCCCGGAGATCATCGTCTCGCAGGCGATGCTCGAGCGCGGGAAGAAGAAGGACAAGAAGAAGGAGGTCCCCGCGTTCGCCTTCACCAAGGCGGGCGACGTCTTCAAGCTCCCCTCGGCGGAGATCCTCGACGCGCACGAGGAGAAGGCCAAGGCCGTCGACGAGCAGGCCCTCACGCGCGTCGCCGACGTCATCGTCGCGACGCTCGAGCAGCACGGCGTCGACGGCGTCATCAAGCACATCCGGCCCGGCCCGGTCGTGACGCTCTACGAGTTCTCTCCGGTGGCGGGCGTGAAGCTCGCCCGCATCGAGAACCTCGACAAGGAGCTCACGATGGCGCTCAGCGCCACGCGGATCCGCATCATCGCGCCGATCCCGGGCAAGGGCGTGGTGGGCATCGAGGTCCCGAACCGCGACCGCGCCACGGTCTACCTGCGCGACATCCTCGAGTCCGAGGCGTTCGCCTCCGCGGGCGGGTTCATGCCGCTCGGCCTGGGCAAGAACATCGAGGGCATCCCGTATTGCGTGGATCTGCAGCGGATGCCGCACCTCCTCATCGCCGGCACCACCGGCTCGGGCAAGTCGGTCGGCCTCAACACCATGATCTGCTCGCTCCTCTACCGGCAGACGCCGGCGGAGGTGCGGATGATCATGGTCGACCCGAAGATGACGGAGCTGTCGCTCTACGAGGACATCCCGCACCTGCTCCTCCCGGTCGTGACCGATCCGCAGAAGGCCGCCCGGGCGCTGCAGTGGGCGGTGGACGAGATGGAGCGCCGGACGCAGGTCCTCGCCGACACGGGCTCCAAGGACCTCAAGAGCTACAACGGCAAGGTCGAGAAGCTCCGCGCCGAGAGCCGCACGTTCGAGGAGAAGGACGCGCCGCCGCCCCGGAAGCTCGTGGTGGTCGACGAGGTCGCCGGCGAGACCGAGGAGGAGGCCGCCGCGCGCGCGGCGGCCGCCGAGGCCGCGCCGGAGCCCGTGCTCGCGAGCCCCGAGTTCGAGGATCCCACTGCGCCCCCGCCGGCGGACCCGGTGGCGGCCCGCGACGAGAAGAAGCTGCCGCAGAAGCTGCCCTACATCGTGGTGGTCATCGACGAGCTCGCCGACCTCATGATGACCGCGCCGCGCGAGGTCGAGATCTCGCTCGCGCGCCTGGCCCAGAAGGCGCGCGCGACCGGCATCCACCTCATCGTCGCGACGCAGCGCCCGTCGACGGACGTCATCACCGGGATGATCAAGAACAACTTCCCGGCCCGCATCAGCTTCCGGCTCGCCTCGCGCCACGACTCGCAGACCATCATCAACGGCCCGGGGGCGGAGGCCCTGCTCGGCGACGGCGACATGCTCGTCTTGACCGCCACGCAGCCGGTCACGCGCGTTCAGGGCGCCTTCGTCTCCGAGGAGGAGCTGCAGCGCGTCGTCGAGTTCCTCAAGGAGCAGGGCAAGCCGGTCTACGACGACTCGATCCTCAAGACGCGCGAGGGCGGCGGGGATGGCCGCTACGACTCCGACGACGACGACCCGGTCTACGACCAGGCGCTCGACCTCGTCTCGCGCATGGAGGAGGTCTCGGTCTCGAAGCTCCAGCGCGAGATGCGCCTCGGCTACAACAAGGCCGCGAAGATCATCGAGCGCATGGAGCGCGAGGGCGTGGTCGGCCCGGCGAACGGCGTGAAGCCTCGCCAGGTGCTCATCCGGCCGGTGGGCGAGGTCTCGCCGATCCCGAACGTGTAGCGCGGCGCGCGCGGGAAGGCCGCGGCGCTCAAACGCGCATCCGCTTCTCCTCGCCGCGCACGAGCCGCCCGATGTTCTCGCGGTGGCGCAGCACGATGAGCGCCGCGAGGGCGACCCCCGCCCAGCTCACCGGGCTCGCGGGGCCGTGGAGCGCGAAGGTCACGATCGCGCAGACGGCGGTGCCCGCGAGCGAGCCCACCGAGGAGATGCGCGTCGTCCCGTAGGCGACGAGGTACGCGACGACCCCGCCGAGCGCGGCCCACGGCGCGAGCACGACGAAGATGCCCAGCCCGGTCGCGACGCCCTTGCCGCCCTTGAACCCGAGCCACACCGGGAAGAGGTGGCCGACGAAGGCGGCGAGCGCCACGAGCACGGTGAAGAGCTCCGCCCGCGGCGTGCCGGCGAGGAGCGCCCGCGCGACGAGGATGGGCACGATGGCCTTCGCCGCGTCGAGGAGCAGGACCAGGACGCCCATCTTCTTGCCGCCGGCGCGCGCGACGTTCGTCGCGCCGATGTTCCCGGAGCCCACGGTGCGCACGTCGACGCCGAGCACCAGCCGGCCGAGGAGGACGCCGAACGGGATCGAGCCCGCCAGGTAGCCGGCGACGACGAGCAGGACGCCGAGCGCGCTGTGGCTCACGAGCCGATCTCCCGGAGGACGAGGTACGCCCAGTTGACGAACAGCGCGAGCACCCCGAGCGCGACGGCCCCGCGGGCGAGCCGCTCGGAGGGCACCGGCAGCGGCGCGCCCAGCGCCGCGCGCGACAGGTCGAGCGCGGCGAAGAGCCAGGCGGCGGCGGCGAGCGCGGCGCCGAGCGGGCTCGCGGCGATCGCGCGGCCGAGCTCGCCGTGAGCCAGGTGGACGAAGGCGTGCGTCATGCCGCAGGTGGCGCACGGGATGCCGGCGAGCCCGCGCAGCGGGCACACGAAGGGCAGGGAGAGGAGGGGCAGGAAGCGCGCCGCGAAGAACGAGAGCGCGCCGATCACCGCGAACACCTCGGCGTGCCCGAACCGCGCCGTCCGCTGCCAGCGCACCGCCTCCGTCACAGGCTCACCGAGTGGCCGTGCCCGCCCTGCAGCATGCCGCCGAAGCCGAGGCCGATCGCGGCGCAGCACGAGCAGACGAGCACGAGCAGCACGGGCGAGAGCACCGCGAGCGTGGACTTCCCGGGCCCGCAGCGCTGGGTCTCGCCGAGGCCGATGATCATCGCGACGACGCCCCACACGAGCGCGAGGAACCCGCCGCAGCCGGGCACGATGAGCAGCACGTTGAGGCCGAGCGCGTAGCCGACGGCGGTGAGCGTCGCGCCGAAGCCGCGCGGCGCGCCGCGGACGAGCAGCAGGATCCCGTGGACGATCGCCGCCCACAGGTAGACGCCGACGAGCGCGGCGAGGGGCGCGAGCACGATCTGCGCGATCGTGGACGCGCCGGACATGCTCTCGACGTACATGCGCACGTAGCGCGCCTGCTCCTCGGGCATGTTCTCCGCCACCGACTCGAGCATCTCCGCGACGCGGCTGCCGGTCGCGAGGCTGTAGAGCCCCTGGAACAGCGTGCCGACCGTGTAGGCGATCACCGCGAAGAGCACCGCGCTCCCCGGCTGGTCGACGCGCACGCGCCGGAAGAAGGCGCCCGGCTGCGTGGCGACGAGCTTCAGGGTCTCGACGAAGGACGAGAAGATGCCGCGCTGCCGCCGCTCGGCGAACGGCGCGGACGCCTCCGGTCCCTGCGGTCCAGGCGGAACCCCCGGCGGCGGCCCCCAGCCACCCGGCGGCGGCGGGCCCCATCCCCCGGGCGGCGGCCCGTAGCCGCCCGGCGGCGGGCCGGGCGGAGGCGGTAGCTCCGGACCTCTGCCCGCCGCCTGCTCGGGCGGCAGGGGCGGTGCGCCCCACACCGGCTGCTTGGACGTGCGCGCCCAGGCCGGCTCGGGCGCAGGGGCCTCGGGGGAGGGCGGCGGCGGCTCCCGCGGCACCTCGGGGGCGGCACCGGCACCTGCCGGCGCCTCGCTCGCAGGAGCGGGGGCCTCGGGCTGCGCCGGCGCCGCGGGCGGCGGCTCGACGGCCGAGGGCGGCGGCGCGTTCGGATCGGCGAGGAGCAGCTCCGCGCCGCAGTGCGGGCAGATCTGGCGGCCGAAGCGGTCGGTCTGGAACGTGCCCTGGCACCGGGCGCAGCGAGCGATCATGCCGCGAGCTTACCGCGGCGCGCGCCGGGGCGGTGAAAGTCGGCCGAGACGCCGTCAGGGACCGACGCTCACTCGCGCAGCGCGCGGACCTCGTCCACGTTCACGCTGCCGCGGGTGCGGTAGATGGCGATGACCACCGCGAGCCCGACCGCCGCCTCCGCCGCCGCGACCGCGATGACGAAGAAGGCGATGGCGTGCCCGCCGATGTTCCCCGACTGCCGCGCGAACGCGAGGAACGTGAGGTTCGCCGCGTTGAGCATCAGCTCGACGCTCATCATCACGATGAGCGCGTTGCGCTTCAGGAGGACGCCGGAGAGGCCGATGGTGAAGAGGACCGCGGCGAGCCAGAGGTACCAGGTGACGGGGACCATGGCTCAGATCCTCTCCTTCGCGACGACGACCGCACCGACGATGGCGACGAGGAGCAACAGGCTCGTCACCTCGAAGGGCAGCAGGAACTCGGTGTAGAGCACCTGCCCGACCGCCTTCACCGTGCCGAAGCGGTCCGGCTGGGCGAGCGTCGACATGGCCGCGTCGGGCACGCGGGCGATGGCGGAGGCGAGCACGGCGAGGAGCGAGACCGCGCCGAGCACGCCCACGTACTGCATCGCCCTGCGGCGCTCGCGCTGCGGGTGCTCCTCGTCGAGCGACAGGAGCATGATGACGAACAGGAAGAGCACCATCACCGCGCCCGCGTACACCAGGATCTGCATGAACGCGATGAGGTGCGCGGCGAGGAGGACGTAGAGCCCGGCCATGAAGAAGAAGGCCGCGACGAGGTTCATCGCCGCGTACACCGGGCTCCGCGCGACCACCACGCCGAGCGCGGTGACGACGAGGGGGATGGCGAAGATCCAGAAGCAGACGAGCTCGGCCGTGATTTGCATCGCCTAGTACCTCACCCCGCCCACCACCGCCGGGCGAGAGGACTGATCGAGACCCCAGCCGTGGTCGCCGTACGGGCAGCGCCGCTCCTCGACGTGGCGCAGGAACTCGTCGCGGAACTTCTTCACGAACGACTGCACCGGCATCGAGGCGGCGTCACCGAGCGCGCAGATGGTCTGCCCGCCGATGTTGCCCGCCACCTGCTCGAGCTTGGCGACGTCCTCGGCGGTGGCGTGGCCGTGCTCGATCTTCTCGACGATGCCCTCCATCCACGAGGTGCCCTCGCGGCAGGGGGTGCACTGCCCGCAGCTCTCCTCCGCGTAGAACTTGGAGATGCGGGCGAGCGCGCGGACCATGCAGGTCGAGTCGTCGAACACGATGACGCCGCCGGAGCCGGACATCGAGCCGGCCGCCTTCACCGCGTCGAACTCGAGCGAGATGTCGATCTCGTCGCCGCGCAGCACCGGGGAGGAGGAGCCGCCGGGGATGACGGCCTTGATCTTCCGGCCGCCGACGACCCCGCCGCAGTCCTCCATGATGAGCTTCTTCAGGTTGTAGGCGACCGGCTTCTCGAAGACGCCCGGCCGGTTCACGTGGCCGGAGACGCCGAAGAGCCGGGTGCCGCCCGACTTGCCCACGCCGAGCGCGGCGAACGCGTCGCCGCCGTTCGCGACGATCCAGGGGACGTTCGCGATGGTCTCGACGTTGTTGATGATGGTGGGCTTGCCCCACAGGCCGACGATCGCCGGGAACGGGGGCTTGAGGCGGGGGTAGCCCTTCTTGCCCTCGAGCGACTCGAGCAGGGCCGACTCCTCGCCGCAGATGTACGCGCCCGCGCCGCGGTGCACGACGATCTCGAGGTCGAAGTCCTTCTTGCCGAGGAGCCGCGAGCCGAGGATGCCGGCCGCGCGCGCCTCCTCGACCGCCGCCTCGAGGATGCGCGCCTGCTTCGCGAACTCGCCGCGGATGTAGACGTAGGCGGCGTGGATGTCGAGCGCGTAGCAGGTGATGGCGATCCCCTCGATCAGCATGTGGGGATCGTGCTCGATGATGTAGCGGTCCTTGAACGTGCCCGGCTCGGACTCGTCCGCGTTCACCGTGAGGTAACGGGGACGGACGTCCTTCGGGAGGAACGTCCACTTGAGCCCGGTCGCGAAGCCGGCGCCGCCGCGGCCGCGGAGGTTCGACTTCTTCACCTCGTCGACGACGGCGGCGGGCTCCATGCCGAGCGCCTTGTCGAGCGCGGCGTAGCCGCCGTCCGCGCGGTAGGTGCGCAGCGCGGCGGAGTCGGGCTTCCCCCAGCGCTTCGTCAGGATGAGCGTCTCGCTCACTCGAGCCTCCCCAGGATCTCCTCGACCTTCTTCGGGTCGAGCCGCTCGTGCATCTCCTCGTCCACGAGCATCGCCGGGGCGGTGCCGCAGGCGCCGAGGCACTCGACCTCGCGCAGCGTGAAGCGCCCGTCCGACGAGGTGCCGCCGTTCGCGACCCCGAGCTTGTGCTTGAGGTACTCGAACAGCCGGTCGCCGCCGGTGAGGCAGCACGAGACGTTCGTGCACACCTCCACGAGGTGGCGGCCGATCGGCGCGGTGTGGAACATCACGTAGAACGTGGCCACCTCCTCCGCGCGCGCCGGCGAGGTGCCGAGCCGGTCGGCGGCGAGCCGCTGAACCGCGGGGGAGAGGTAGCCGAAGACTTCCTGGCCGAGGCGGAGGGCCGGCAGCATCGCCGCGGCCTTTCGATCGGGCGGGTAGCGACGAAGGACCTCCGCGAGCTCACGGTCGAAGTGCTCGACCTTTTCCCGCGGCAGTTCTTCGGCCGTCCCGACGAGTGGTGGATTCGTCATAGAGGTCCGATGAAGGCAGGGCGTAAAGCGCGGGCGAGGCTAGTGAGCACATGTAAGATTGTCAAGGAGATCCGCCGCTGTATACTCGACCGCTCCGGATGGAAATCGGTCGAGAAAAGCGTCGCGATCCCCGCGTCCCGCTCGTGCTCCGTGTGGATTATCCAGGCATGCAGCAGGCCGTCCGGGACGTCACGGAGAACGTGTCGGCCGGCGGGCTCTTCATACGCACGGATCGGTCCCTGCGCGAGGGCGATCGCGTCCCGCTGCAGGTGAGCTTCCCCGGGCTGCTCGAGCCCGTGGAGGTCGAGGTGGAGGTCGTGCGCACGCGCGCCGCCGCCAAGGACCAGCCGCGGGGGGTCGCGGTCAAGATCCCCATCGACCGGGTGGACGACCGGCACAAGCTCGCGCGCATCGCCGAGACCGCCCGCACCGGCAGCGGCAAGGCGAAGCGCACCTACCGCGTGCTGGTGGTCGAGGACAACGCGCGGGTGGTCGAGATGTACCAGTACGCCCTCCGGAAGCTCCGCTCGGAGGGGGACGGCGTGGACGTCGCCGTCGAGTACGCGCCGAACGGCCACGAGGCGCTGGCCCGGCTCGTCGAGCCGCCCCGCGTCGACCTCGTCATGGCGGACCTGTACATGCCGGTCATGGACGGCTTCACGCTCGTCGAGCGGATGCGGGCCGATCCGGCGCTGGCCGGGACGCCCATCGTCATCATCAGCGCCGGCGGGCCCGACGCGCGCGACCGCGCCGCCGAGCTCGGCATCGACGTGTACCTCCAGAAGCCGGTCCAGTTCGCCGACATCATCGCGACGGTCCGCACGCTGCTGCGGATCCGCTGAAGGTCACGACCCTCGCCTGATCCGGCCTCGCGGCACGGCGCTCACGGCACGAGCCGCTTGCGCATCACCACGTGCGGGATGCCGGCCTCCTCGAAGCGCTCGCCGGCGCGCGCGTAACCCGCCCGCGCGTAGAACGCCTCGACGTAGCACTGGGCGTGCAGCTCGATCTCGGCGAGCCCCTCGGCGCGCGCCCGCTCCTCGAGCGCGGCGAGGAGCTGCTCGCCCACGCCCAGGCGGCGGTGCCCGCGCTCCACCGCCATGCGCCCGACGCGCCCGACGCCGCCCGCCTGCCGCACGAGGCGGCCGGTGCCCACGCAGCGCGCGCCCTCGAGCGCGACGACGTGGAAGGCCGCGTCGTCGTGCTCGTCGCGCTCCAGCTCGACGGGCACCCGCTGCTCGCCGACGAACACGTCGTGGCGCAGCGCATACGCCTGCTCGCGCAGGGCCGGGGTGTCGGCGGGGACGACGACGACGCTCATCGCTGCTCTCCCTCGGGGCGGCGCCCTGGGTTCACGACAGGTGATGACCGGAAAAAGCGACGCCCGCCGAGCCGCAGGGCCAGGCGGGCGCCGAGGACCTCGATCGAGGAAGGGCTACTTCTTGCCCTTCTTGTTGAAGATGTCCTTCAGGCCCTTGGCGGGCGTGATCTTGATGGCGGTGCGAGCCGGGATCTTGATCTGCTCGCCCGTCGCCGGGTTGCGGCCGATGCGCGCCTTGCGATCGACGAGCTTCACCGCGCCCAGGCCGCCGAGCGGGATCTTCCCCTCGCCCTTCAGCCGCTTCGTCACGACCTCCTCGACCGCCGTGAACACCTGACGGACCTGGGCCTTCGACAGCTGCGCGCCCTCGGCCACCGCCTGGAAGAACTGAGCCTGCGTCATGTTGGAAAGCCCTCCTGTCGACCGCCCGCCCAGGGCGGCGAATGGCTCGGAGATATCGCTTCCCGATCCCCCCGTCAACTTCACGCCGTCACGATCGGCCTGAAAAACGGGCCGATCGTGACGATCGATCCCGCTCCAGGGAGGGAGCCGTGCCACACCCTCAGCGGAAGGCGGCGACGATCTCGAAGACGATGAGGAGGATGATGGCGAGCTCGAGGAGCTCGCTCCGGCTCGTGTCGGCGGCGTCGCCGATGAGGTCGTTCACCTCGGCGAGGAGCCGCTGCTTGCGCAGGACCGTCTCCTGCCAGGCCGGGAGCCGGAAGCGGCGGACCGCGCTCTGGTAGAGCCGCGCGAGGTAGAAGTCGCCCACGATTTTCACTGCATTTTCGAGCCTTTCCACCATCTCGGAGAGCTCGAGCAGGAGGGCGGCGGTGCGGCGCTGCAGGCCGCGGTACCGGCGGGTGAAGATGTTCGCGACCGGGCTCCCGCCCCGCTCGATCTCGTCGTAGATGAGGTGCAGCTCGCGGTCGAGGAGCGCGTCGTAATAGCGCAGCTCGAGCAGGTGGGCGGTCGCGAACTCCAGCAGGTCGGGGATGTCCTCCACCCCCGAAGGCTCCACCACGAGCGCGCTGTTCCAGTGCACCACCGCGAGGTCGTCCTCCAGGTAGGTGTAGTGGTGGGAGAGCACCTCCTGGCGCTCGGCGGTCGAGAGGCGGACCGGGCTCGTCTCGCCGAGGAGCAGCTCCGCCACGGGGGCGCTGGCGAGCAGCTCCTGGGCGCGGAGGGGTCCGTCCGCGAAGCGGCGCACGAAGAAGATCTGGTAGCTCTCGAGGCCGTCCCAGCGGTGCGGCCGCTCGAGCGCGCCGCCCAGGGCGCGGCAGAGCTCCTCCGCCTCGCGCCGCGCCCCCTGGTCGATCTCCGGCGGCGGCGAGACGAACAGCTCCTCCGCGAGCCCGACGAGCTCCTCGAGCGCGGTGCCGGGCGCGATGGGCAGCTTGTAGAGGATCGAGACGACGCCGTAGTCGAAGACGTGCGCGCTCGCCTCGGCGGTGCGCGCGCCGCGGGAGCGGAGCGGGGCCTCGCGCGCGCCGAGCGCGACGCGCAGCGGTGGGCGCGGCAGCTCGAGCGCGGTGGCGGACTGCGCGCCGGTGAGGCGCGCGCGCGACTTGGGCGCCGCCATCGCCACCTCGACGGCGCGCTCCGCGGCGGCGAGGTCGATCGCGTCCGCGACGTCGAAGAGGCGGTACACGTGGACGCTGCCGTCCGCGATGACGAAGCGCTCGGGGTTCGCCGCCATGCGCGCCCGAGCTTATGCACGCTCGGGCCGCGCGGTGCGCCCGACGCGCGGCGCCGCCCCGATTGAGCGCGCTCACCTCGGGCTTCGGGAGCTCCGGCGGCTCAGGCGCCGACGACGCGCAGGGGCGGCGCGGGGGTGCGCTTCGGGAAGGCGACGAGGTACTCGCCCGAGAAGCACGCGTCGCAGTACGTGGCGCGGTCCTCGCCGATGGCGGCGTAGAGGCCGGGCAGCGAGAGGTAGCCGAGCGAGTCCGCGGTGACGTAGGTCGCGATGTCCTCGATCGAGTGCGTGCTCGCGATGAGCTCCTGCCGCGTGGGCGTGTCGATGCCGTAGTAGCAGGGCCAGGCGGTGGGCGGCGAGCTGATGCGGAGGTGGACCTCCGTCGCGCCGGCCGCCCGGATCATCTTCACGATCTTGCGGCTCGTCGTGCCGCGCACGACCGAGTCGTCCACCACCACCACGCGCTTGCCCGCGAGCACCCCGCGGAGCGCGTTCAGCTTGAGCTTCACGCCGAAGTGCCGGATCGACTGCTGCGGCTCGATGAACGTGCGGCCGACGTAGTGCGAGCGGACGAGCCCCATCGCGAAGGGGATCCCCGCCTTCTCGGCGTAGCCGATGGCGGCGGGCACGCCCGAGTCCGGCACCGGGATGACGAGGTCCGCCGGCACGGGGTGCTCCTCGGCGAGCCGCTTGCCGAAGGCGTGGCGCACCTCGTAGACCGACTTGCCGAACAGCACCGAGTCCGGCCGCGCGAAGTAGATGTGCTCGAAGACGCAGCGGCCGAGCCGGGAGGGCGGCTGGGCGGGGAAGAGCCGCTCGCTGCGGAGCCCGGAGCCGTCGACGATGATGAGCTCGCCCGGCTCCACCTCGCGGACGTACTCCGCCTCGATGAGGTCGAGGGCGGTCGTCTCGCTCGCGAGCACCCAGCTGCCCTTGAGCCTGCCGAGCACGAGCGGGCGGAAGCCCATCGAATCGCGCGCGGCGACGAGCGCCTTGGGCGAGAGGAAGAGCATCGAGTAGGCGCCCGTCACACGCCAGAGCGCCTCGCGCACCGCGCCGACGAGCTGCTCGACCGAGCCGGGCGCGCCCGGCGCACGCGCGCGGGCGAGGAGGTGGACGATCACCTCGGTGTCGGTGGAGGCCTGGAAGATCGAGCCGTCGCGCTCGAGATCGGCGCGCAGCGCCTCGGCGTTCACGAGGTTGCCGTTGTGCGCGACCGCGACCGCGCCGCCCTGGTACTGCACGGCGAGCGGCTGCGCGTTCTTCACGTGCGAGCCGCCGGCGGTCGAGTAGCGGACGTGCCCGATGGCGGCGCCGCCCTTGAGGCGCGCGATGGTCTCGGCGGTGAACACGTCCGCCACGAGCCCCATGTCGCGGTGGACGTGCAGGGTCTCGCCGTCGGTCGCGACGATCCCGGCCGACTCCTGCCCGCGGTGCTGCAGCGCGTGCAGCCCCAGGTAGGCGTAGTTCGACGCCTCCTCGGACTGGCCGAGCGCCCAGATCCCGAAGACCCCGCACTCGTCCTTCATCTTGTCGTAGACGGCGTCGTACCCCATGAGGCGCCGGAGTATAACGATGCACGCTTGAAAAAGCTGCCCGCCACCCGCGCGCTGCGCGGCGCCGCGATGGCCCTCGCCATCCCCGTGATCGTGCTGGCGATCGCGTCGCTCCCGTGGCGGCCGGAGCGGCCCGAGGAGCCGGCGCGCATCGCCGTCGCCCCCTGCGGAGCGGGCGCCCTCTCGGCAGGCGTGGGAGAGGCCGCCTTCACCCTTCCGGCCGAGGCGCCCATCGCCGGCTTCGCACGCCTGCGCTGGACGAGCGAGGGAGTCCGCGACCCGGTGGGCGCCCGCGCGCTCGTCCTGGGCGCGCCGGGCTGCAGGATCGCGCTCGCGTCCGCGGAGCTGCTCGTCGTCCCCGAGGAGCTCGAGGCCGCCGTCCGCGCGCGCGTCGAGGACCTCGGCCTCGACGGCCTCGTCCTCGCCGCGACGCACACGCACGCCGGACCGGGCGGCTACTGGGACAACCTGCTCGGCGAGCGCATCGGCGCGGCACCCTACGAGCCGCGCATGCGCGAGGCGGTCGTCGCGGGGATCGCGGAGGCGATCCGGCGCGCCGCGGGCGCCCTCACCCCCGTCGAGGTCCAGCTCGCGCGCGGGCGGGCGGAGGCGCTCGTGCGGGGCCGCGGGGGCGGGCCGAAGGACGCGCGGCTCCTCGCCGTGCGGCTCGCGCGGCGGGGCGGCGCGCCGCTCGCCGAGCTGACGGTGCTCGCCGCGCATCCCACCACGCTCGGAAAGCGGAACCGGCTCATCTCCGGCGACTGGCCGGGCCGCTTCCTGCACGAGGACGCGGCGGGCGCGGGCGTGCGGCTCTTCTTTCAGGGAGCGCTCGGGGATCAGTCGGTGGCGCTGCCCGAAGGCGGCCCGGTGACGCCGGAGCGCTACGCGGACGCCCTCTCACGCACGGTGGAGGCGCTCCGCTTCGAGCGCGTCGCCTCCCCGGCGCTCGGCTTCGCGACGGGCGAGGTGGTCCTCCCGGCGCCCGCGCCCGGAGCGCTGCCGGCGATCCTCCGCTCCGCGGCGGGCAACCTCGCCTATCGCGCGGTCCCGGCGCGCGCCCCGCTGTCCGCGCTGCGCCTCGGCCCGGTGGTGCTCGCGTTCGTGCCCGGCGAGCCGGTGGCCGAGGTGGGGGAGGCATGGCGCGCCGAGGCGGGTCCCGGCACGGAGATCGTCTCGCTCGCCGGTGGCTACGTGGGCTACGTGGACACGCCCGAGCAGATCGCGGCGCGCCGCGGCGAGGCGGTGCGCACGTACTACGGTCCGGAGCTCGCCGCGCGGCTCGGCCACGGGATCGAGGCGGCGGTGGCCGCGGTGCGCGCCGATCCTGCCGTGCGGGGCGAGGCGCCGCTGCGGCGCGACGCGGGAGCCGAGGCGGCCGCCCGGGCCGCCGGCGAGCGCTGACTACCTCCGCGAGGAGCCGAGCGCGGGCAGGACCTCGAAGGCCGGGTCCCTGGGCACGCGCCGCATCGCCTCGGCGAGCGCCGCGGGCGCGGGGACGAGCTTGCGGGTGTTGAGATCCATCCACCCGCCCGCGACGATGATGCTCGCGGCCTGCTTGCCGTTCGGCTTCCAGAGGTCGTGGCGGAGCTTCCACTTCGCGCCCTCGGGCGAGAGGCCGAGCTGGACGAAGTCCACCGCGACCGTCTCGCCGGCGCGGATCTCGCGCAGGTACTCGATCTCCTCGCTGAGCAGCACCGGGCCGAGGTGCAGCTCCCCGAAGTGCTCGTAGCTGAAGCCGTTCGCGGTCAGGTACGCCATGCGCGTCTCGATGGCGTACTCGCTGTACATCGTGTTCCGCACGTGGCCGTTCATGTCGCAGTCGCCCCAGCGGACGGTGAAGGTCTGGGTGTAGCGGTCCATGGTGAGCTCCTCCGGGCGCGGCGGAGCCGCGGCGGCGGGCGTTGTAACTCGAGCGCGCTCGGGCCGCGCGCGCCAGGCGGGACGCGGGTCAGAAGCTGAACGCGACGACGGCGGGCTCCGGGGTCCGATCCCAGGACATCCAGCCGAGCGCGCCGGCGGCGGCGGCCAGCGCGACGCCGAACCCCGCCGAGACGTAGGCGTTCCGCTGCGCCGCGTCGGCGTCGCGCCTGAGGGCGTAGTAGCGCGCCGGGTCCGCGCCGGACTTGAACGTCGGCGGATCGCCGACGACCATCGCGTCCGCGTCGCTCGACTTGCCCGAGGCCGAGAGGCCCTGCTGGACGGCGACCGCGGCGAGCACCACGGCCGCCGCGCCCGAGGCGATCGCGGTGGGGCGCATCCAGGCGGCGCGCCGCGGCCGGAGGGTGAGGGCCGCGGCCGGCGGATCACTCGAGATCGCCGGGGGAGTGAAGGCGAGCGAGGCGCTCGCGGGCGTCGGCCGCGCGGCCCTCGGGTCGGGCGTCGCGGAACCCAGCGCGGCCACGGGGCGAGCGGGCGATGGGGACGGAGGTGGCGGCGTGCCGCCCTCGAGCGCGGCCGGCTTGCCCGCAGCCGTCGCTGCCGCGGCGGCAGCCCGTTTCGGCTGCTGGGCCGCCGTGACCGGCGCCGGCTGCGGAGCGGGCTGCGCCGCTGCGGATGGCGACGGGGCCGGCACCGGCGCCGGAGACGCGACGATGAGCGGCGCGGGCGGCTGGCGAGGCAGGTCGGGCGTGCGATCCTTCACGTCGCGCGACGACTGGCCGGTGAGCAGGAAGGACGCGAGCGCGCCGAGGTTCACCGCGGGCACGCTGCCGGCCACCATCCGGACGCTCCCCTCGCGCAGGAGCGCCCCGCGACGGACGTCGTAGATGGAGCCGAGCAGGAACTGGGCGCCGCCCTCCACCACGCGGCTCGCGACCACGAGCTTGTCCACGCCGAGCCAGGCGCCCCCGCGGATGATGCCGTACGCCCGCTGTTCGGGCGCGAGCGCGAGGCCCGGCCCGGCGTTCACGCGGATCGCGTCGGCGAGGGCGAAGTCGAGCACCACGGTGCGATCCTCGGCCTCGAGGTCGACGGTGAAGCTCGGGACCCGCAACGCGTCCGCCGCGCCGCCGATCCGGTACGCGCCGGCGGGCAGCGAGACCGCGACGGGAGCCGGCCCCATGTTGCGACCGTTCACGTAGACGACGCCGGACCTGCCCTCGGCGAGGACGGTCAGCCGGCGCTTCGGAAGCGCCCGGACCTTCGCCTTCACCTCCTCGAACCTGCGCCGGTACCCCGGGGAGTACTGGTCGGGATCCGGCTGGAGCGTGGGCTCCATCCGCGCGAGCTTCAGGAGCGCGGCCTGGGCGTCGCGCTCCATCCCGATCGTCGCGGCGGCGTGGGCGAGGCGGAGCAGCGCCCGCGTCCACTGCGCGTAGGCGTCGTCGCTCTCGGGGAGGCTCTCCAGGTCCTCGACGATGGCGCGGAGCGTCCGCACCGCGCTCTCGAACTCGCCGTTCTGGTACACGGCGAGCGCGCCGCCGTAGGCTCGGTCGAGCTCGGAGAGGGTGGCGTTCGACGCCTGGCCGAGGAGGCGCGCGCGCATGGTCGGCACGTCCACCACGCCGCCGATGCGGTCGCGGCAGGCCGCGCGGAGCTGGTGCGCGAGCTCGGCCAGGTCGGCGTCCGGACCGCCCGGCGGATCGGCGACGGAGATGACGCCGAGCCGCTCGGAGGCGCCCGCGCCGAGCGCGAACAGGGCGCCGGCGAGGGCGAGGACCCTGCGCGCGTTCACGGCTGCGTCCCCGCGTTGTTGGTGTTTCGCGGATCGTGGAATGCCTTCGGCCAGGGCGCGGAGGTGTCGAGCTCGCCGTCCACGATCACGGCGTACAGCTTCCCGTCTGCCCCCGCCACGTAGGCGGTGCTCATCACCGCGCCCGCGGGCTGACCGGGGGGCGTGTAGATGTTGGGGGAGCGCAGCTCCGTGCCGGCGGCGAGCACGCCACGCCAATCCTCCAAACCATCACCCCGTACCGCATGGACGGTCCCGCCTCTTGTGGACACGAGGACGGCGCACGGGCCCCCGCGGAGCAGCATCGGAGCGAGTACGGCCGCACCCAGATTCGGAGCGTCCGCCCAGCGTGACACTCCAGCGGGCGAAAGACGCCGGAGATATCCGGCTTCATCGCCGACGAAGACGTCTCCGTCTCCAGCGACGATCGGCGAATCGCCGATCGAGGCCGTGAGCGACGCGACCGTCGTCGTCTCCAGAACCCCAGCGGCGAACACACTTCGATTCAGCTTGCCATCCTGCGAGCCGCTCCAGATGCCGCCCTGGGCATCGACAGCAAGTGGAGCAGCCACATTGGCACCTATAGTCACCGCACCCGACTGTGCGAGCGCGCCATCGAAATCAAAGCACCGTAGGTTCGACGCAACACCTGAAGTTGCTGCACACACCCGCCCATCCACAGTGAAGATCGGCCCACTCCAATACGCGAACGTTGCGGTCGTCTTATCCACTTCACCAGGCGTTGTGCTTGTTGCTCCAACCCGCCCCGACATCGCGGCCGCGAACGCCCATTCCTTCCCCAGCGTCGTCGCGATGGCCGTTCCTCCGCGTACGGCGCCCTCGAGGTTCACCCCAGCTCCGGTTAGCGCTCCACCGCTGTCGAGGGCAGCACCGCGAAGCCAGAAGTCGTTGCTCCCGATCCAGAGTGCCTCGGTTCCCACGGTGGGAGGAGCGGTGATGAAACCCGTGCCCACCGTCGCCGCCCACGCCCTCGTTCCGTCCGGATGAATCGCGACGAGTTGCTCCGCCGTCCTCGACAGCCCGACGACGACCGTCCCGTCATCCATGACCGCCGCAGAACTCATCGGCACGCCGGCGTCGTAGACCCACCTCAACCGCGTCACCTCCACCGGCGCCGCGGCTGCGCTGCCCTCGTTCCGGGCGCCGTCGCGCGCGACGACGCTCGCGACCACCGGCCGCGCGTAGGCCTCGAAGGGCCAGTCGCGGAGAGGGAGCTCCGCGACCCAGCGGCCTCCGGCCGCGGTCATCGCGACCTTGCGCGCCCCGGAGTCGAGGTCGAGCGCCGCCTCGACGGACGCGAGCTCCCTGTCCTCGGTGACCGTGGCCTCGACCCGCAGGACGCCATCGCGCACGCACGGCGTCGTCGCGCACGAGGCGGTGACCAGGGAGACCGCGGGCCGGACCGCGTCCGCCCAGCAGACGCTCCCGTCGGAGGTCCGCGCGCAGTACTGGCCCGACGGGCAGCTCGCGCTGGTGGCGCACGCGGCGCGGTCCTCGACCGAGCTACACGCGAGGGCGAGCGCCGCGGCGGAGATGACGATGAGCCTCATGGGATGTCCCCTCAGAAGACGAAGCGCCAGGTGAGCCCGGCGGCGATCGCGGCGCCCCCTGCTGCGAAAGAGATGCCGCTCCAGCGGCGCCGGTCTTCCCAGGTCTGGCGCGAGCGCGTGTAGGAGGCCGGGTCGCCGGCGGCGTTCGCCTCGTCCGCCGCGGAGCGGGCGGAGAAGGCGAGGAGGGTCCCGGCGGCCACCGCGGCGACACCCGCGCCCACGGTCGTCCACGCGGCGACGCGCGCCGCGCTCGGGCCGGGCGGGGGCGGCAGCGTCCGGACGAGCTCTCGAAGGGCGTTCCGCAGCGGCTTCACTGCGTCCGCGCCCGGAGCCACGTCGAGCGTGCGACGCGCCCGCTCGGTCTCGCTCGCCGCGTCCGCGAGCACGAGGACGTAGCGGCTCCCTTCCGCCCGCCCCTCGGCCCCGGCGGCGATCGCGTAGGGGAGCCCGGCGCGGCGGGCGGCGCGGGCGCCCTCGGCGACGTCCTCGCACGCGACCCCGTAGTCGAGGAACTTCCCGGCCTTGCGAGCGGCCTCGGCGATCGCGTCCCCGCGCGCCCGCACCGGGTCCCCGCCCACGCGCGGGCGGCACAGGAGGAGGCGGTCCCCGCTCGCGCCGGCGAGCAGCGCGAGGGTCAGCGTGAGCGCTCCGGACAGAGCCATGTCGGGCGGTGCCTCCGGGGTGGATGAGACGGATCGTGGATTTTCGAGCAGCCGCGCCGCGACTGCAAGTGATGTGCGCCGGGAGTGACGA
Source organism: Anaeromyxobacter sp. SG66 (assembly GCF_022690805.1). Lineage (NCBI taxonomy): Bacteria > Pseudomonadati > Myxococcota > Myxococcia > Myxococcales > Anaeromyxobacteraceae > Anaeromyxobacter > Anaeromyxobacter sp. SG66. Next base: position 17,083 of record NZ_JALCZC010000018.1, on the reverse strand, counting down.
GCGACCCATCGGCGCGTCGGCGCACCTGTGTCCCCGTGTCGGACCGGACCGGCCGCGCCGCGGACCCTCGCCCCTGGACGAAGCGCGCCGGACGCGGTGCAGGCGCTGGAACGATCGTCGCATTGGCGCGCCTCGATTGAACCCACCCTCGGCGAACCTTTACTCTTCGTCGTTCCCGCCGACGCTCTCCGGAGAACAGAGATGCCGACCCACCGCACAGCGGTCCCCGCGCTCAACGTCGCGCTTCCCCTCGCGCTCGCGACCGCGCTCGCCTGCTCGCAGGGCGGGCCCGCCCCCCTCACCTGCGACACGACCGAGTCGTGCCCGCCCGCCTCGCGGTGCCTCGCGCGCGCGTGCGTCGCCGACGCGGCGCCGCTCGCGCGCATCAGCCCGCTGAGCGCGGTCCAGGCGAACGACGTGGTCACCCTCGACGGCTCTCGCAGCTCGGACCCGGACGCGCCGGAGGACGCGGTCGTCGCGTACGCGTGGACGGTCCGCGCCGTGGACGCACCGTGCGAGCCTCCCGTCGTCGCGGGCACCACCGCCACCACCCCGGTGCGGTTCGCCTGCCCCGGGCGCTACGAGGTCTCGCTCGTCGTGGCGGACGAGCTCTCCGTCCAGAGCGCGCCCGCGAGCGCGCTCGTGGAGGTCGCCCCGCGCTCCGGCGCGCCCCTCGTGACCGCTGGCGCCGACGTCGCCGTGGGCCACCGGTGCGAGGGCGAGCCGATCACGTGCCGGCCGGTCACCGAGCTCGGCGGCGCGGTCGCGCTCTCCGCGACCTCGGCCGTCGCCGGCGCGAGCTTCCACTGGACGGTCGAGCCGCCAGCGGGGCACGCGCTCGACGCCCAGCGGCGCGCGATCTTCGAGCCGGGGCCCGACGCGGCCAGCCCCACCGTGCGCATCGAGACGGACGGCACCGCCATCTCGGGTGACTGGGTGCTGCGCGTGGAGGCCCGGGACGAGGCCGGCGTGATCGGCGTCGCGGCCACGCGCCTCAGCATCGGAAACGCGCCGCCGGTGGTGACGGAGGCGATCCCCGTCTTCAACCACGCCTTCGACGCGGCCTCGTCGCGGTTCTCCGCGCATGGCGCGATCGGCGTCCTCGCGGAGGATCCCGACGGCGACCCGCTCGAGGGGCGGACCGTCGCGGGGCGTCACGTCGGCGACGGCGCGGCGACGTTCCAGGTCGAGGACCTCGGCGACCGCGCCGCCTTCAGCATCGAGCTGCCGTACACCGCCCCCGCGGACGCGCTCCTCCTCATCGGCGGGGAGGGTCTCGAGCGGGCCATCACGTTCTCGGTTCGCGACGTGAACGGCGCCGAGACGAGCGAGACGTGGCCCGTCGTCATCGGCAACCGGCCGCCAGAGGTCGCCTGGGCCGCGACGGTCGTGTCCCCGCAGCACGTGTACGACGCGGCGGCCGGGGAGTACCGCGCCTCAGCCAAGCTGAGCCAGTGGCGGGATCCGGACGGCGATCCCATGGCGCAGGGAGATCCGACGGGGGACGCGGTCTGCCCGAGCTACGTCCTCGACGCCTCCGGCATGGTGGTGATCCAGTGCACCCTCGCCTCGGCGGTCGCCGCCGTCGCCGGCAACTTCGTGGGCGCGCACGACATCCAGCAGCGGGTCCGGGACCCCTGGGAGTCCGCTCCCGTCGCGAGCGTCGCGCAGATCCAGATCCAGAACCGTGCCCCCGTCTTCACGAAGAACGCCTTCGGCCTCGGCGCCCAGTGCGTCGAGACCGCGACCTGCTGTCGCTGGGAGTACGGCCAGTGCCTCGTCAACGAGCTCGCCGTCTCGAGCGCCAGCGGGACGGTGACCGACTTCGTGACCGATCCGGACGGGGATCCGGTGGAGTGGACCGTGAGCCAGACGGGCCAGACCCAGGTCTGCCTCGCCTCCCAGTGCGCCCTGGAGGTCTCGTTCGCCGCGGATCGGACGTGCTCGGAGAGCACCAGCCGCACCTACACGATGAGCGCGACCGACGGGGCCGCGAGCACGCCGGCCACCTTCGTGGTCACCCGCTCGTGCGCGTGGTGAGCCGCTTCCGCTCGAGCACCGCGTCCGCCGCCTCCGCCACCCGCTCCGCCCCGAGCGCCTTCTCGAGCACCTCGTCCGCGCCCGCGGCGCGGAGCCGGGGGGCGAGCTCGGGGTCGGAGCGGCCGGTCACCGCGACCACCGCGAGCTCGGTCTCGCCGCCGGCCTCGCGGATGGTGCGGACGAACGCCTCGCCGTCCATCCCCGGCATACAGGCGTCGGTGAGCAGCAGGTCGAGGGTGAGGAGCTCGTCGGCGAGCGCCCGCAGGCCCTCCGCGCCGTCGGCGGCGGTCACCACCTCGTAGCCGCGGGCCCCGAGCGCGTCGCCCAGCATCCGGCGGTGGAGCGCGTCGTCGTCCACCACGAGCGCGCGGCGCGGCCTCGCGGTGAGCTGGACGATGGCCGCGTAGAGGCGCGCCTCCTCCGCGGGCTCGAGCTGGAAGCGCACGCCCATGCCCTCGTCGCTCACGTAGGCCACGGTGGCGCGGGTGTGGAGGTCGCCGCCGTCCGGTAGCCGGATCGCGAGCGCGACGGGCGCGCCCACCGCCGCCGGGCTCGCGGTGCGCACGAACGCTCCGCCCTGGGAGAGGTTCTCCACGAAGTCCTGCTCGAGCTCGGCGCCGGTCTCGTAGGCGAGCGTGGCGCAGGCGATGGCGGAGGCCGCCTCGGCCGGGCGGAGCGCGATCCGGCCGAGCACCTTCACCGGCGCGTGGAGCTCGAGCCGCGGGGCGGAGCGCGAGATCTCCCACTGCGACGGCGCGGGCGGCGCGACGTGCGCGGCCAGCGCGGCGGCGAGGGCGGGCGGCGAGGGCTCGACCGCGAGCGTGTAGCCGGCGGGCGCCCCGGAGGTGGCCGCCGCCGGGAAGCGCACGGCCGCGACCCGGGCGCGGCCCTCCACCTGGCGCGCGAGGCCCGGCACGCGCACGGCGAGGACGAGCTCGTCGCCCTGGGGCGGCGCCATCGGCGAGGGGACGAAGAGCGCGGCTGCGGCGGGGTCGTAGCTCGCGCCCGCGGCGGCCGCGCCGGCGAGGTCGAGCACGAGCGCGGGCCGCTCGCCGGGGCTCCGCCGCCGGAGCGCGGGCGCGCCGGCGTCGGTGAAGAACGCGGCGGTCGCGAGGTAGAGCTCGGCGCCGGCGACGTCGGCGAGCCTGGGCTCGCAGGCGGCGAGGAGCGTCTTCAGCTCGTCGAGGTCGCCGGGCGGGATCTGGCCGATGTCGCTCGCGCGCCCCCCGGCGCGCGCGGCCCAGAACGCGAGCCGCTCGCTCGCGCCGGGAGGCGCGGAGGCCGGCGAGAAGCGCAGGAGCACGATCAGCCGGCGCGAGGACGGGTCGAGCCCGAGGTCGCAGGCGTCCAGGGCGGCGCCGAGGAGCTGCGGCAGCGCCAGCACGAAGCGCTCGGCGGCGAGGAGCCGCTCGCCGGTGGCGCGCTCGAAGATGCAGAGGTGGTCGGCGGTGCTCATCCGTGCGGGGTCGAGGCGTGGCGCTCCTGCAACCCGGGCGCCGGGTCGAGACGCCCGTGATCCGGGCGTCCTGCCGCGGGTCGCCGCCGCGCGGGGTCGCAGCATACCCGACCCCGCGACCCGGGGTGCAAGCGCGGACTGAGCTCCGTCTCTAGCTCAAGGGCTCCTGCGGCTCGCGCGCGACGAGTGAGGCGGCGGCGTGGCCGACGTCGCGCCGGAGCACGGCCGGGATGCCGTCGCGCCAGGCTTTGGCGAGCTCGGCGACCGGCACCGAGAGCGCCCCCTGGATCTCGAGCGTGTCGCCGCCCACCGCGCCGAGCCGGATGACCGGCGCGCCGCACTCCTGGGCGAGCGCCACGAAGCGGGCCGCGCTCTCCTTCGGCATGGACACGAGGATGCGGCTCGCGTCCTCGCCGAACAGGACGAAGTCCTTCCGCGCGGGGAACGGCACGCGCACCGCCGCGCCGATCCAGGGCGTCGTCTCGGCGCCGGCGGGCACCCCCTGCATCATGCAGCACTCGGCGAGCGCGACGGCCAGGCCGCCGTCGGAGCAGTCGTGCGCCGACGAGAGCAGCCCCTCGCGGATGGCGCGGCGCACCGTCTCCTGCACCGCCTTCTCCTTCGCGAGGTCGAGCGCGGGCGGGCGGCCCGCCTCCCTGCCGTGCTCGGCGGCGAGGTACTCGGAGCCGCCCACCTCGCCCTGCAGCGTGCCGACGAGCGCGATGACGTCGCCGGCGTTCTTGAACGCGCTCGTGCAGGTCCTCTCGACGTCGGGGACGAGGCCGACCATGCCGATGGTGGGCGTGGGCAGGATCCCCTGGCCCTCGGTCTCGTTGTAGAGCGAGACGTTGCCGGACACGACGGGCGTCCCGAGCGCGCGGCAGGCGTCGCCGATGCCCCGCACGCACTCCGCGAACTGCCACATGATCTCCGGCTTCTCAGGGTTGCCGAAGTTGAGGCAGTCGGTGATGGCGATGGGCTCGCCGCCGACGCAGGCGATGTTGCGGGCGCACTCGGCGACGGCGTGCGCTGCGCCGAGGTGCGGGTCGAGGAAGCAGTAGCGGCCGTTCGCGCCGACCGAGATGGCGACGGCCTTCTTCGCGTGGCGCGCGTCGCCGGTGGCGATCCGCACCACCGCCGCGTCGCCTCCCGGCCGCACCGCGCCGACGAGCCGGACCATGTGGTCGTACTGCTGGTAGACCCACTCCTTGGACGCGATGGTGGGGCGGGCGAGGAGGCGGAGCAGCGTGGCGCCGAGGTCGGCGGGCTCGGGGAGCGTCGAGAGGTCGAAGGCGTGCAGATCCGGGAGCGCCGGGTGCGGCTTCATCGGGCGCTGGTACTTCGGCGCGCCCTCGGTGAGCGGGTCTACCGGCAGATCGGCGACGAGCTTCCCCTGCCAGTGCGCGCGCCAGCGGCCGGTGTCGGTCACCCGCCCGACCACGGCGACGTCGAGGTCCCACTTGGTGCAGATGCGGCGGACCACGTCCTCCTTGCCCTCGGCCGCGACGAGGAGCATGCGCTCCTGGGACTCGGAGAGGAGGATCTCGTACGGCGTCATGCCCTCCTCGCGGAGCGGCACCTGGTCGAGGAAGAGGTCGAGGCCGTTGCCGGCGCGGCCGGCCATCTCCACGGACGAGGAGGTGAAGCCGGCGGCGCCCATGTCCTGGATGCCGACCACCGCGTCCGTCTGGAAGAGCTCGAGGCACGCCTCGAGCAGCAGCTTCTCCATGAACGGGTCGCCCACCTGCACCGTCGGGCGCTTCTCCTCGGTGGAGGCGTCGAACTCGGCGGAGGCCATGGTCGCGCCGTGGATGCCGTCGCGGCCGGTCTTCGCGCCGATGTACATGACGGGGTTGCCGACCCCCGCCGCGGTGCCGAGGAAGATCTTGTCGGCCGGGAGGATGCCCAGCGTGAACGCGTTCACGAGGCAGTTCCCGTTGTAGCTCGGGTGGAACATCACCTCGCCCGCCACCGTCGGCACGCCCATGCAGTTGCCGTAGCCGCCGATGCCGGCGACGACGCCCTCGAGGAGGTAGGCGGTCTTCGGGTGGCTGGGATCGCCGAAGCGCAGCGAGTTCGCCGAGGCGATGGGGCGCGCGCCCATGGTGAAGACGTCGCGGAGGATGCCGCCCACGCCGGTCGCCGCGCCCTGGTACGGCTCGATGTAGCTCGGGTGGTTGTGGCTCTCCATCTTGAACGCGGCGGCGAGCCCGTCGCCGAGGTCCACCACGCCCGCGTTCTCGCCGGGGCCCTGGAGCACGCGCGGCCCGGAGGTGGGGAACGTCTTGAGGTGCACCCGCGAGGACTTGTACGAGCAGTGCTCGCTCCACATCACCGAGAACACGCCGAGCTCGGTCAGGTTCGGCTCGCGGCCGAGGTGGCGCTTCACCTCGTCGTACTCGGCCTGCGTGAGCCCGTGCTGGGCGACCACTTCCGGCGTGATCTTCTCGGTCATGAGGCGGCGGATTCTAGACGGCGGTCCCTGTTTCCGAAACCGTCAAGGAGCGAGGCGTGCCCGCTTCGTGACGGGAGGCGCCCGGGGCGCGCCCCGCGGGCGCCCGCCCGGACGGCAGCCGGACGAGGCGTCGCCGGGATCGGGAGGCGGGCTTCAGGGGGCGGCGGGGGGGCAGCTCACGGTCGCGCCGTCCGTGGCCGTGACCTCGCAGACGCCGCCGCCGACGTTCTCGAGCGCGGCCCCGCCATTCAGCGTGCCCGTCACCCGCTCGTCCACGTGCAGCTCCGCGCGGGCGCCGCCGCCGAGCTCGACCGAGGCGTCGGTGACGCGGTACTCGCGCGCGTCGAGGTGGGCGCCGCCGCCCTGGCCGCCGGCGAGCCGGACCGAGAGCGCGGCGCCGCCCGCTCCGCTCAGGCGCATGTCCGCGCCGTCGTCGGCGTCCACCGCGAAGGCGTCGGTCGCGGCGGCGCTCACCGTGGCGTAGCAGGAGTCGGTCGCGGCGAGGAAGCGAAACACCGGCACCGAGACCACCACGCGCATCGGGTGGGTGGAGTCGAAGGACGACAGCGTGGAGCGGACCTCGAGCACCTGGCCGTGCACCGGGTCCGTCTTCACCGAGGTCGAGATGTGCTGCAGCAGGTTCTCGTCGCCGCTCACCGCCACGCGCTGGGGAGTGACGCCGGCCGTCACCTCCGCCTGGATCCCGTCCTCGACGCGGAGACCCTCGAACCCGCCGACCTGGCGCGTCTCCTCGCGGAGGACGCCGTTGCCTTTCACGTAGGGGTCGCAGCCGAGGACGAGCGAGACGAGCGCCGGCAGGAGGGCGGCAGCACGGCGGGCATGCGGGCGGCGAGCGGGTGTCGCGCCCCGGCGACGGCGCGCCCCCACGGCACGCCCCGGGGCGGCGCTCGAGGCGCGCGCGGAGGAAGTGGACCGCGGGATCCCGAGGAGATGCGCGCCAGCGTTCACGATCGACGCTCCCCGGCGGCTCCCGTCGCGCGGGAGCGTGCCGTCTCTCAGGATAGCTGCAACATGCTCGCCGGAGAATTCCTCCTCTGCCCGTCCCCGCGAGAAGCCTCCGGGACGGGCGCACGGCGCGGCGCGAGGTGGGAGCGCGTGGGGAAGCCGATGACGCCGAAAGGAGGCGCGCGGCGGTGGGGCAGGAGCGTCGAGCCGAAGGATCCGCGCGCGGTGCAAGGGATGCGCCCCGAGGCGACGGCGAGCGCGGCTCAGCGGGGCGTCGCGGGCTCGCGCACGGCGAGCGGGCGCGCGACCTCCAGCGACTCGCCCACCGCGAGCACGCGCACCCGCTCCGGCGGGAGGCCTCTCCGGACGCGCTCCGCCTCGACGCGCCGCGGCGGCTCGTCGAGCGGCTCGTCGGCGAGCTTGAAGGTGCCCCAGTGCATCGCGACGAAGGCGCGGGCGCCGAGGTCCTCGAAGGCCTGGAGCGCCTGCTCGGGGTCCATGTGCTGCCGGAGCATGAACCAGCCCGGGTCGTAGGCGCCGATCGGGAGGAGGGCCGCGTCGATGCCCGGGAAGCGCTCGCCGATCTCCCGGAACCCCGCGAAGTACGCGCTGTCGCCCGAGTGGTACACGGTCGCGGTGCTGCCCTCGACGACGAAGCCGTCCCACAGCGTCGCGTTGGTGTCGAGCGGCCCGCGCCGGCTCCAGTGGTGGGCGGGGACGAAGGTGACCCGCACGGCACCGACCCGCGTCGAGCGCCACCAGCCGAGCTCGGTCGCGGGGAGACCGCGCGCCTCGAGCCAGCGCGCGAGCCCGAGGCCGGCGACGACGGGCGCCCCGACCGAGCGCAGCGTGGGGAGATCGAGGTGGTCGTAGTGGTTGTGCGTGACGAGCTGCGCGTCGATGGGGGGGAGGTCCTCGAGCGGGACGCCGGGCGGGGCGTTCCGGACGATGCCCCCGAAGATCGCGGGCCGGAGCGCCGGATCGACGAGGAGCGACACGCCGTCGAGCTGGATGAGGAAGCTCGCGTGGCCGAGCCAGGTGAGCCGTGCGGGCTCGCCCTCCGCGGGCGGGCGGGCGAGACGCGCGCGATCGGCCGCGACGGTGAGGACGGAGCCCCGCTCCGGGGCGCGCCTCCGCTTGCCGGTGAGCCGGTCCCAGACTGCCCAGCGCAGGACGGTCGCGAGCCCGACGGGGCGCGAGCCGTCGAGGTTCACGAACCGTCCTGCTCGATCGTGCGGCTGCTCGAAGGCGAAGACGGGCATGGCGAGTACATAGCAGCGGACGCGAGCCGGCGGCGGCGCTCGAGCCACCACCCGGGGTCCTCGCGGCGGCGCCCCGGGCCCTCGCCTGCCGGCGGTCGGCGGCTCGGGCGAGCGGCGCCGCTACAGGGCGAGCAGGAGCTTCGTCATGTCGTAGCGGTGATCGCCGCGCTCGCAGACCGGCACCGGCGAGGCGGGGAGGCGCAGCCGCTCGATCATCCGGTTGTAGCCCAGGTCCATGAGCGTCCGGAGGTTCACCGCGTCGTGCAGGTTGTACTCGACGAAGGTGCGGAGCGCGGCCGCGTCGCCGCGGAGGTGCAGGCGCCACAGCCGGATGGCGTCGCGGCCGTCGAGGCCGTCGAGGCTCGCGGCGCGCCCGACGCCCGTCTCCTTCTCGAGGAGCTTCAGGCCGCCCCTGTGGCCGAGCCGCGCCCAGAGATGGCGGAGGTCCACGTGCGCGCGCGGCGGGCGCCAGCCCGGAAAGGCGCTCCGCAGGATGGGAACGTCGAAGGAGAGGCCGTTGAACGTGACGAGGAGCTTCCACTCCGCCGTCGCGTCGGGGAAGTCGTCGAGATCGCGGCCCGCCAGGAACACGCGCGGGCCGTGGCGATCGAGGATGCCGACGGCGGTGACGGCCTCGCCGTCCGTCTCGATGTCGAGGAACGCCGCGTCGGCGGCGAACGCGGCGTAGAGCCGCCAGCGCTCTGCGCGCGGGAGCATCGCCGCGAGGGTCTCCGCGTCGCCGCGCGCGAGCGCGGCGCGCGCGAGGGCGAGCGCGTCGCGCAGCCGCGCGTCGGTGCGGGCGGAGAGCGCGACGGCAGGCGGCGCGGGGAACTCGTCCCAGGTGCGCACGCCCTTCGTCCAGAGCTTCGATTCGAGCCAGGGGCCGATGCCGGGGGCGAGCCGGAAGGTGCTGCGGATCAAGCGGTTCGGTCCGTGCGAGGGGTTCGGGTGAGGGCCCTCCGCGCCGCAGCGGGCGGGACGCGGAGGCGGGCGAGCTTACGCGCGGAGGCGAGGTCAGTGCAAAGCGGCCGCGGCCGGGAGGACCACGCGGAAGGTGCTGCCCTGGCCGAGCTGGCTCGACACGTCGACGCGGCCGCCGTGGGCCTGCACGAGGAGGCGGGTGATGTAGAGCCCGAGCCCGAGCCCCTCCGGCTGGCGAGCCCCGCGCGCCCGGAAGAAGCGCTCGAACACGTGAGGTACGTCCTCCGGAGCGATCCCGACGCCCCGGTCCGTCACCACGATCGCGACGCCCTCCGGATCCGCCGCGACCTCCAGGGTGACCTCCCCCTGCGGCGGCGAGTACTTGAGGGCGTTCGTGAGGAGGTTCAGGACGATGCGCTCGAGCCGCTGCGGATCGGCCTGCGCGCGCGGGACGTCCGAGTGGACGACGAGCTTCACGCGGTCCGTGTCGAGGGCGCCGCGGAAGCGTTCGAGGAGCTCCGGCACGAGCTCCGCGAGGTCCACGGGCTCGAGGGAGAGGTGCAGCTGCCGGTCCTCGAGCAGGGTCGCCTCGACGAGGTCCTGGATCATGCTGCTCATCCGCTCGCAGCTCTTCAGGATCGCGTTCGTCCGCGCCTCGACCCTCGGGGCGTCCTCGGGGTGCCGGCGGAGCAGGTGGGCCTGATTGAAGATCGCGTTCAGCGGCGTCCGCAGGTCGTGCGAGATCATCCGCACGAGGTCGTCGCGCGCCTGCTCCATCTCGTGCAGCGCGGTCTCGTCGGAGAAGGTGAGCACCGCGCCGACGATCGAGAGGTCGGGGCCGCGCACGGGGGCGGCGCTCGCGAGGACCCAGACCGACTCACCGCGGTACTCGACGCGCAGGTGCAGGCTGCGGACGGTCTCTCCCCGCAGCGCGCGGGCGACGGGCGTCTCCTCGAGGCGCATGAGCCGGCCGTCGGGGGTGTAGACGCGGAGCGCGCCGAACCGCTCCGCGAGATCCGGGGAGGCCTCGTCGGGCGCGTAGCCGAGCCTCCTCGTCGCCGTCTCGTTCATGCGGACGATCTCGCCGCTGCGGTCGTAGAGGATGAGGCCGTCCGCGATCGCGTTCACGGCCGCGTCGAGCTCCCCGGCGCGACGGAGCGCGGCCTCCGCCGCCTGCTCCGCGGCGAGCCGCGCCTCCCACGCCTCGGAGGTCTCCCAGGCCGAGAGGAGGAGCGCGAGGCCCCGGCGCCACGGGACGCGCTTCACCTGCACCGAGAAGCGCCGCGAGACCCCCGCGAACGGCACCACGTAGTCGTCCACGCACAGGGCGGCGCCGGTCGCGAGCACGTTGTGGAGCGCCGGCACGACGACGGGATCGCCCGTAGGCCAGACGTCCGCGAAGCGCTGCCCGACGGGATCGACGTCGGGCCGCGTGAGCGCGCGGCACGCCACGTTCACGTGATCGACGACGAGCTCCGGGCCGACGAGCAGCATGAGCGCGACGGGCGACGCGTCGAACACCGCCTCGAGCATCGAGACGCTGATCCCGTTCCGGAGGATGTCCCCCAGCGCGGGGACGAGCCGACGCCCCGAGTCCTCGCCCGTCGTCCCCATCGTTCCGTGGCCCCCGCCGAAACCGAACCTATGGCGGCGGGTCGAGCTTGACGCGGCCCCCTGCGGAGTGCGGCGGAGCGCGCAGTTACGGCAATTCCTGCGCGCGCTCCCAGGCGCTGCGCCACGCGCCGCTCGCCTCGGCGTGCGACAGGAACCGCGCGTAGAACGGGTGGCGCGCAACCGTCGCGCCGTCGCCGACCACGACGAGCTTCACGCGCGCTCGAGTGAGCGCCACGTTCATGCGACGCACGTCCGCGAGAAAGCCGACCTCACCGGTCTCGTTCGCCCGCACGAGGGAGACCACGACCGCGTCCTTCTCTCGCCCCTGGAAGCCGTCCACCGTGTCGACCTCGAGCCCGCGATCCAGGTGCGCGGCGAGGAGCTGACGGAGGCGCTGCACCTGGGCGTCGTACGGCGAGATCACCGCCACCTCCGCGGGGTCGAGCCCCCGCGCGAGCAGCGCCTCCACCTCGGCGGCGACGAGCGCCGCCTCGCCCGCGTTCTGCTTCGAGTCGGAGCCCTCCGGCGTCTCCTCCTCGAAGCCGCGACCCGACGTGTCCACGACCTCGAGCGGCGCCCCGTCGATCGCGCGCTCGGCGACGGCGGGGTGCGCGCGCAGGGCCCCACCGTAGAGCGCCTCCGAGGGGAACGCCATGATGCGCGCGTTCATCCGGTGCTGCTCGGCCAGCGTGACCTTGACGGCGTCGCCGTGCACCGCGACCAGCCGCTCGAACAGCGACACGCCGAGCCCGCCCGCCTGCGCCGCCGCGGAGAGCACCGTGGGCGGGAGCTGGAGGTGATCGCCCGCGAGCACCGCCCGCTCGGCGCGGAGGAGGGCGAGGTACAGGGCGGGTTCCACCGCCTGTGTGGCCTCGTCCGCGACCGCGAGGGTGAACCTCCGGCGGGCCAGCGCGGGGGCGTCGAGGCCGGTGAGCGTCGCGAGCACCACGTCGGCGCGATCGAGCACCTCGGCCTCGGCGCGGGCTTCGAGGGCGCGCGCCTCGGCGAAGAGGGCGCGCGCGTCGCGCTCCTTCTCGCGCGAGGCGCTGTAGCGGCCGGGGCCGCGCTGCTGGCGCCGCTTCGCCGCCGAGCGCCTGAGCGCGATGGCTTCCTCCACGAGGCCCTTCGCGATGCGCGCGGCCTCGTGGGCCTCCGCCTGCGCCTCCAGCGTGTGGGCGAGCACGGCGGGGAGCACGCGCGCCGGGTGCCCGACCCGCACGCACGCGAGCCCGGCAGCCGCGAGCCGCTCGACGAGATTGTCGACCGCGAGGTTGGAGGGTGCGGTGGCGAGCACCTTCTCACCCCGCGCCACGGCGCGCCGGATGACCTCTACGAGCACGGTCGTCTTGCCCGTCCCGGGCGGACCGTGCACGAGTGCCAGGTCGACCGCCCGGTCCGCGAGGTCGAGCGCCGCCGCCTGCTCCGCGTTGAGCGGGCCCGGCAGGTCGGGCCCCCGCGCCGCTCGCTCGAATCGCGGGGGCGTTCCCGAGAGCACGCCGTGCCAGCGCCGCCCGGCGGGATCGTCCCGGAGGCGCGCGAGGCCGCCGGCGAGCCGCTCCCACGTCACCGGAGAGGGCTCGAGCTCGAGCACCACGCGCCCATCCGTCGCCCAGTCGGGCGGGGGCTCGTCGAACGCCACCGAAAGGGACGTGCGGGTCCGGCGCGCCACCACCCCGCGCGGCGCGTCGGGCCGCTCCTCGCGCCGCAGCGTGACGGACACGAGGCTGCCGACTCCGACGCGCGCGCCGCCGAGCGGACGCCCCCCCGGGCGGGCGTAGGTGACGAGCGCTCGCCCGGCGAGCGCCGCCTCCTCGATCGCCTCGACGTCCGCGAGGGCGAGCCCGCGCGCCTCCCGCTCCGCGAGGCCGAGGCGGCGGCGGGCATCGTCGAGGCGGGCGCGCTCCTCCTCGCGCTCGGCAGCGAGGAGGGAGGACAGGTGGTCGAGGTGGTGCGCGAGATCCAAGGCTCTCCTATTATCCGCCGCGATGCCCGCCGACTGCGTCCTCTGGTTCGACGCGCGCTGCTCCACGAGCCGGCGCGCCCTGGAGCTCCTGCGGGAACGGGGCGTCGAGCCCGAGCTCCGCCGCTTCCTCGAGGAGCCGCCCACGGTCGAGGAGATAGGCGCGCTGCTCCGGCTGCTAGGGGCACCCCCTCACGCGCTCGCCCGTACGGACGCCGACGAGTACCAGGCGCTCCGCCTCTCGGAGCGCACGCCGGCCGAAGAGCTCATCCGCGCCCTCGCCCAGCACCCGCGGATCCTCGACCGCCCCATCGTCGTGTCCGGTGAACGCGCCGTGGTGGCGAGGCCGCCGGAGCGGGTCGGGGAGCTCTTTCCCCTCGCCCCCCACGGGGGGTGAATTCGCAACGGGGCTCAACGCACCCGGGTCCGCCTACACCTGCGTGGAATGTCGGATGCGTCGCGGCGAAGCTAGCGGGAGTATTTGAGCATTTCGGCAGGCGTACACCGTCTCCGGCCCGCACCGTTCATGCATCCCAGCCGGGTCGGTGACCGACCCGCTACCCTCCAACGTCCGGCGTCTTCCGATCGCACGCGCACCGGACCTGCTCCGCAACCCGGGGGCGCTGTTCGACGCGCTCTCCGCGGCCTCACCGGACGGTTTCCTCATCTCGTCCGCCGACGGGCGGCTGCTCGCGGCGAACGAGCGGCTCTTCGAGCTGTGGGGGATTCCCGCGGGGGAGCGCGCCGAGATCCGCGACCTCGGTGACACGGTGCTGGCCCGCCAGGCGCTGCGACACGCGTTCGCGCGCCGCGCGGCGTCCGAGCTCGATTGCCTGAGCGTTCGCGATCCCACCGCGGCGTACACGGACGAGATCGTGCTCCGCGACGGGCGCGTCCTCGAGCGGCACGTCGCGCCGGCGCTCGGCCCGCACGGCGCGATGGAGGCCCGGGTCGTGGTCTTCCACGACATCACCCGGTGCAGGCGAGACGAGACCGAGCTGCGCGACCGCGTCGCTCAGGAGGCGGCGCTCGCGTCCCTGGGCGAGCTCGCCGTGAACGCCGAGAGCGTCACGGCGCTCCTGCACGTGGTCTGTGCCACGGCCGCGGAGCTCCTCGCACTCGACGCGGCCGCGGTGGTCGAGGCGGGGCCGACCGGCACGACGGTCCTCGCCGCCGCAGGGCTCGAGGGCGACGTCCGCCACGTGGCGCTCCCGGCGGCCGACCCGCGGGGCCGGCCGGGCGGCCACCTCGCTCCGCTGGGCTTCGTGGCGGCGCTCGAGGTGCCGTTGCCGGGACGGGACGGACCTGCGCGCGTGCTCGGCGCGTACGCGCGGACCCCGCGGGCGTTCTCGCTCGAGCACGAGCGGTTCCTCGCCACCGCGGCGAGCGTCCTCGCGTCGGCGCTCGCCCGCTCCGACGCGGAGCAGGAGCTCCTCGCGCAGGAGCGCCAGCTCCGCGCCGTGTTCGACGGCGCGCGGGACCCGATGCTCATCGTGGACGACGGCGGGGCGATCGTGGGCGCGAACGCCGCGAGCTGCGCCCTGCTCGGCGGGACCCGCGCGTCGCTCGTCGGGCGGCCGCTCGACGAGGTCGCGACGCCCACGGCGTCCCGGGCCGGTGGGTCGGGCTGGCGCGCGCTCCTCGCGGGCGGCGGCGACCGCGGCGAGGCGGAGCTCGAGGCCGGCGGGCGCCGCCGGCAGGTCGAGGTCACCGTCACGCCGGGGATCCTCCCCGGACGCGCGCTCGTGGCCCTGCGCGACGTCACCGAGACCCGCCTGCTCCACACCCGGCTCGCGCTCGCGGATCGCCTCGCGTCGGTGGGGACGCTCGCGGCGGGCGTCGCGCACGAGCTCAACAACCCGCTCGCCTACGTGAGCGCGAACCTGGCCTTCCTCTCGGACCGGCTGGAGCGCGTCGGTCGTCTCCTCACCGGTGCGCCGCCCTCGCCGTCCGACGCGGAGCTCGCGCGCCAGCTCCAGGACGCGGTGAGCGAGGCGCGCGACGGCGCGCAGCGCATGCGCGTCATCGTCCGCGATCTGCGCACCTTCTCGCGCGGCGAGAACGACCGCTCCGGCCCGGTGGATCTCGCGCCGGTGATCGAGTCGTGCATCAACATGGCGCGAGCGGAGATCCGGCGGCGCGCGCGGCTCACCCGCGACCTCGCGCCCGTGCCGCCCGTCCACGGCAACGCCGCCCGGCTCGGGCAGGTGTTCCTGAACCTTCTCGTCAACGCGGCGCAGGCCATCGCGGAGGGCGCGCCGGAGCGGAACGAGATCCGCGTCGTCACCCGGACACGCCCCGATGGCCGGGTGGCCGTGGAGGTGCGCGACACGGGCTGCGGGATCGCCGCGGAGCACCTCCCGCGCGTGTTCGACCCGTTCTTCACGACGAAGCCGCCGGGCGTGGGTACCGGGCTCGGCCTCTCCATCTGTCACGGGATCGTGACCGGGCTCGGCGGCGCGCTCGAGGTGGAGAGCACGCCCGGCGCCGGCGCGATCTTCCGCGTCGTCCTCCCGAGCTCGCCCGCGCCTGCTGCTGCTGCGGCGGCGTCCGGGACGCCGGGGACGGCGCCGGGGGTCCGCCCGCGCGCGCGGATCCTGGTCGTGGACGACGAGCCGCTCGTCGCGACGGTGCTCCAGCGCACGCTGCAGCCCGATCACGAGGTGGTCGTGGCAGGGGCCGCGCGGCAGGCCCTCGCGCAGCTCGAGCGCGGCGAGCGCTTCGACGCGATCCTCTGCGACCTCCTCATGCCCGAGATGAGCGGGATGGACCTGCACCGCGCCCTCGTCGCGGCGGGCGATCCGCACGCCCGGCGCATGCTCTTCCTCACCGGCGGCGCGTTCACCGCCTCCGCGCGCGTCTTCCTCGACGCGTCGGGCGCCGACTGCCTCGAGAAGCCGTTCGAGCTCGAGGCGCTCCGCGCCGCGATCGCGAGGCTCCTCGCCGGCGCAGCGGCTGCCTGCTGACGGGACGCGATCAGAACGCCACGCGCACGCCGAGCGGGAGCGGCACGAGGGTGACGCGCTCGGGCGTGCCGACCTCCGCGTCGCGCTCGCGCGGGTGCAGGAGGCGCGGGGCGGCGATGCCGATGGCGGTGCCGACGGCGGCGCCCGTGACGACGTCGGACAGGTAGTGCTTGTCCGCGGCGACCCGGAAGTAGGCGACGCCGCTCGCGAGGGCCATCCCCACGCCCCACACCCACGGCGCGCTCCGGTAGCCGCGCAGGCTCGACACCGTCCCCGCCGCGGCGGCGAAGGAGAACGCGAGCGAGCTGTGGCCGGAGTAGAACGACAGCTGGTCGTCGGGATCGGGCTTCCGCACGGGCTCGGGGTAGTTCCCGTAGCGCACGAAGGGCCGCTCGCGCCCCACCGACAGCTTCACGATCTGGTTCACGTCCGCCGCGAGCGCCACCGCCTCCACCACGAACAGCGCGTCGAGGAGCGCGTCGCGCCGGGAGTCCGCCACGAGCGCGAACTGCGCGAGCGCCGCCGCGGGCACCACCCCGAACGCGAGCACGTCCGAGGCGGTGCGGGCCTGGTTGCCGTAGCCCCAGACGAGCAGCTGCCGCGCCTCGCGGTCGAAGGCGGGCGGATCGCACCAGCGGCAGGTGGTGGGCGCGAGGTGCGACTTCGCGAGCTCCGTCCCGAACCAGACGACGCTCGCTCCGGCCGTGAGCGGAACGTCGAGGGCGAGATCGTAGTGGAGCGCGTGAGGTGCGGCGCGAGCGGGGAGCGGCGCCGCGACGGCGGCGGCGAGCGCGAGGGCGGCGGCGCGGGCGGCGAGCATGCGCAGAGGCTATCATCGCCGGGATCCCCATGCCGCCCACGCCCGACGGCGGCGGACCGCCCGGCGATCCGCCCTTCGACGATCCGGTCCCGATCCCCCTCGAGGGGACGCTCGATCTGCACACGTTCCGGCCTTCCGAGGTCGGCGCGCTCGTCCCCGAATGGCTCGAGGCGTGCCGCGCGGCCGGGCTGCTCGAGCTCCGCATCGTTCACGGAAAGGGAACCGGCGCCCTCCGCCGCTCGGTCGACGCCATCCTGGCGCGGCACCCGGCGGTCGCGGCCTTTCGCGCGGCCGACGAGGGCGCGGGGGGCTGGGGCGCGACGCTCGTGTCGCTCTCGCCGTTGCCTCCTCGCGCAGACCGCGGCGAGGAGTGATCAGCCCGAGCGGGCGGCGCCGAGCGCAGCCTCGGCCTCGGCGAGCGCCGCCTCGAGCCGAGACCCATCCGGCCCGCTCCCCTGCGCGAGGTCCGGGGCGCCCCCGCCCTTGCCGGAGAGCGCGGCCGCCGCGGCCCGGACGAGCTCCCCGAGGTGCGGGCCCTCGCCTCGGGGGCGCGCGAAGGCGAGGTGCGCGCGCCCTTCCTCGACGGCGCCGACGAGCGCCACGCGCCCGCGCGCGGCGAGCGC
>NZ_JALCZC010000179.1:0-5006 GCF_022690805.1 Anaeromyxobacter sp. SG66 | reverse complement strand
TCCCCTCTTCGTCCTGGCAGACTCAGAGGATCAGAGGCGCTTGCGCGCTTCAACTTTCAAACTGCCTCGTATCGCAGACGATCGATCTCACTCGCCATTTGTCGCGCGATCGTGGGGATACTTCAGGCCGAGCTCACAACCTACTTCACGCAGAGAGAACCTTCGGACGCGAGCACATGGACCGCTTCCGCCGCGACGCGGGCGACGGGCCATCGTCGCTCTCGCGCGCTGACGTGGCGCCTCTGCGTCCCGTCATGCAGCTGGGAATGTGGGCGCCGTGACCCTGCGGCGACCCGGAGTTGGCCGAGCAGTGCTCCGCCCTGAGCGTTCCCGGCGCGCGCGTGCCGACCCGTCAATGACCAGCCGGAGCGCGCGGTGCGCCGCTCGGCCGACCGAAGCCGCTCCCCCGGTCAGCAGCCGAAGATGTGACGAATCCTGAGGGCGCAGCCCCCGTGAGATCATTCACCGACGCCAGGCCTTGAGGCGCTTCGACAGGGCGGGCTGCGAGAGGCCGATGAGGCGGGCCGCGAGCGTCTGGTTGCCGCCGGCTCGCGCCATGGCCTCGCGGGCGAGGAGCTCGAGCGCCTCGTCGAACGTGGGGAGCCGCTCGGCCCCGGCGAACGGGTTCGCGTCCGCCTCCGGATCGGCGCGGCCGCCGTCGGCGACGCGCCCGATCGCCGCCACGAAGGCGTCCATCGACAGGACGCGATCCACGTGGAGCGTGACCGCGTCGAACACCATCGCGCGCAGCTCGCGTACGTTCCCCGGGAAGTCGTGCGTCGCGAGGAGCTGCGCGAGCTGGCGCGGCGGCGTGGGCTTCTTCTTGCCGAGCGCGCGCGACGCCTCCTCGAGGAAGTGGTCGAGGAGCAGCGGCAGGTCCTCCTTCCGCTCCCGCAGCGGCGGCACGCGCACGCGGTGGGTGCGCAGCCGGTAGAAGAGGTCGCGCCGGAAGCTGCCGGCCCGCTCCTTCGCGGCGAGGTCCTGGTGCGTGGCGGCGATGACGCGCGCCTTCACGCGCCGCGGGCGGTCGCTGCCGAGCGGGAAGAACTCGCCGTCCTGCAGGAAGCGCAGGAGCTTCACCTGCGACGCCATCGACAGGTCGCCGATCTCGTCGAGGAACAGGGTCCCGTCCGCCGCCTCCTCCACCATGCCGCGCCGCGGCTGGTCCGCGCCGGTGAAGGCGCCGCGCACGTGCCCGAAGAGCGTGTCCGCGAAGACCGCGTCGTCGAGGCCGGCGACGTTCACGGCCACGAGCTTCCCGGCGCAGCCGGAGACCGCGTGGGCGGCCCGCGCGACGAGCTCCTTGCCCACCCCGCTCTCGCCCGTGACGAGCAGGGGCTGGGCGCTCCTCGCCACCGCCTCCACGTACGAGAAGAGCGTCCGCATGGTGGGATCGCGCGTCACGATCCCGGCGAACGCCTCCGGGTGGCGGAGCTCGCCGGAGAGGAGCCGCGTCGCGACCTCGACGTTCTCCCGCTGGAGCTCCTGCATGCGGAGGGCGCGCAGGACGCCCGCGACGAGCCGATCCTCCTCCTCGGTCTTCACGTGGTAGTCGAACGCGCCGAGCTTCACGCAGCGCACGGCGGTCTCGACCTGGTTCAGCCCGGAGACGACGATGACCGCCACCTCGGGGTGCTCCGCCGCGATGCGCGGCAGGAGCTCCTCGCCCGAGAGGTGCGGCATGGTGAGGTCGAGGAGCACGACGCCGATGTCGTCGCCGTCGAGGATCTCCAGCACGCGCCGCGGGTCCTGGCAGGTGACGACCCGGCGGATGCCGGCGGTGCGCTCCAGGGTGAGGCTCATGGCGCGCAGCCAGGCCGGCTCGTCGTCCACGAGCAGGATTCCGAAGGCGGAGGAGCCCGGGTCGCTCACGCGGCGGCCGCCTCCGGCGCGGCCGGGAGGGTGAGGGTGGCGGTCGTGCCGGCCCCCGGGGTGGAGGTGAGCGCGAGCGTGCCGCCGTGCTCCTTCACGATGCCCGCCGAGACCGAGAGCCCGAGGCCGGTCCCGCCCCCGCTCCGCTTGGTCGTGAAGAACGGCTCCTCGACGCGCGCGAGGTGCTCCGCCGCGATGCCCACGCCCTCGTCGCGCACCTCGAGCACGACGCGCCCGTCCTCTCGGCGGGTGGTGAGTCGCACGCCGCGGCCCGGCGCGGGCAAGGCCTCGGACGCGTTCACGAGCAGGTTCACCACCACCTGCTCGATGCGCTGCGCGCTCCCGAGCACCGCCGGCAGCGCGGGGGCGAGCTCGAGCTCGAAGCGCGCGGTCGCCTTCCGCAGCGCCGCGCCCGCGAGCCGCGCCGCCGCGCGCGCGACCTCGTTCAGATCCACGGGGGCGAGCGGCGGTGCGTCGTCGCGCCGGGCGAAGTCCTTGAGGTCCTCGACGATCCGCTGGATCCGCCGGCCGCTCTGGGCCATCTCGTCGAGGAGCTGCGGGAGCTCCTCGCGCATGCGGCGGTAGGGGAGGCCCGCGAGCGCGAGCCCGTCCGTGTCTCCGCGCGCGTCGAGCGCGTCGAGGGCGTCGAGGAGGGCGGCGCGCACGGTGGTCGTGTCGAGCAGGATGAGGCCCGTCGGGTTGTTGATCTCGTGGGCGACGCCGGAGACGAGGACCCCCAGCGCCGCGAGCTTGTCCGCCTGCAGGAGCTCCGCCTGGTGCCGCCGGAGCTCCTCCATCGCGCGCTGCCGCTCCTTCACCTCCGCGGCGAGCGAGGCGGTCCGCTGCGCCACCTGCCGCGAGAGGGAGCGCGACCAGAGGAGCACCGCCCCGAGGACGGCGAGGAGCGGCACGAGCACGATCGCCGCCCACCGCAGGGCCGTCTCCCAGCTGAGGCCGCGCGGCTCGAGCACCCCGAGCCAGCGCTGGTGGATCGCGTCGTAGCGGCCGGTCTTCTTCAGGATGGCGAGGCCCTCGTCGAGGCGGGCGAGGAGCGCCGCGTTGCCCTTCCGCACCGCGTAGCCGTAGGGCTCGCTCGCCACGGCGCGCGCGACCGGCTCCACGTTCGAGAGTCCGAGCTCGCGCGCGATGTACACGCCCGGCAGGAGCGCGAGCGCGACGTAGTCGTGGCGGCCGGAGGCGAGGAGCCGCATCGCGTCGGCGGGGGTGCCGGTCCGGACGAGCGCGGCGCCCATCCCGCGGCGGGTGAGCTCCTCGTCCATGATCCCGCCGCCGAAGACGATGACCTCCTTGCCGCGCAGGGCGTCGAGCGAGGTGACCTCCGGGGTGCCCTTCCGCGCGAACAGCGCGTGCTGGACGATGGCGTGGGGCGGGGCGAAGTCGAGCGTGCCGGCGCGGGCCTCGGAGAAGGAGATGCCCTGCAGCGCGTCGATCTCTCCCGCCTCGAGCGCCGCCCTGATCTCCGCCCAGTCGCCGAAGCGGAACGCGACCCGCAGGCCCATCACCTCGGCGATGGCGCGCGTGAGCTCGACGTTGTAGCCGGCGGGCTGGCCCTCGGCGTCGAGGAACTCGTAGGGCGGGTAGTCGCGATCGGCCCCGACCACGATGGTGCGCTCCGGGCCGGCGGCCGCGGACCGCGGGAGCGCGAGCAGGCTGGCCGCGAGCAGGGCGGCGGCGAGGCGGCGGCGCATGGAGGCGCGAGGCTACGCCGTCGTCCCGCCGGGGACAAGGCGCGGCGGGCCGGGCGGGCGGCGGGCCCGCCGCGCGCTCCCTCACTCGGTCGCGTACGGGCTCGAGGGCGCCGAGGGCATCGAGGGCGCCGTCGGCGTGGGGGTGGTCGTCGCCGGTGTGGCGGTGACCACGATCTCGCCGTTCGGCGTCGCCATCGTGCCGAGGTGGACCGAGCAGTAGTACGGGATCGTCGCGCCGACGGGCGCGTTCGCGGGGATCGTGAACGTCCGCTCCCCCGTGAACGAGCCGGTGTCGAACGAGACCCCGCTCGCCGCGCCCGGGCGGAACGCCCCTGCCGTGCTTTCGCTCGTGACGGAGTGCGGCATGGAGTCGAGGTTCCGCACCGTCACCGTGGCGCCAGGCGCCACCTCCAGCTTCAGCGGGCTGAACGCCATGCCCTTGATCGTGATCTCGTTCTGAGCCGTGGGGTTCGCGCTGGGCGTCGTCGTCCCGGGCGTCGGCATCGGGGTCGCGCTGCTCGAGCCGCTCGACGACCCACCGCCTCCGCACGCGACCAGCGTCGCGAGGAGCGCCCCCCACCTCGTCGTGAAACGCATACGACCTCCAGTCACCTTCAATACGGTCGGATGCGGGAGGCGTTACGCGGTGACCGCGCGCCCCTTCAAAGCGACGATCAGCCGAGGCGGGGCATGACCGCGGCGACGATCCGGTCGCAGCGCGACGCGAGGCGGGCGGGAGAAGATCGAGGGCGCGCTGGAGGAACGACGTCGCCTCTCGCGCCGCGGCCCGATCCTCGGGCGAGCGGTCGGGCAACGCAGGCGCCTCGTCCTCCGCCTCCGGCGCGTCGAGCCGCTCCACACCCGTCCGCCGCAGCCGCCCGAGCGCCTCGTCGACGGCGATCCCGGTGAGCCAGGTCGAGGAGGCCGCCAGGCCGGCGAACGTAACCCCTCGCCGCCTCCGCGCATCCGACTGCGAGGAGGGAATCATGGAGAAGACCACAGTGAAGGCCTACCGGGTGCTCCGGATCGCCTATGGCGTCGTGCCCATCGTCGCCGGGCTCGACAAGTTCACGAACCTGCTCACCGACTGGCGGATGTACCTCAGCCCGCTCGCGATCCGGCTCCTGCCGGTCCGTCCGGAGCTGTTCATGCGGGCCGCGGGGATCGTGGAGATCGTCGTCGGGGCGGCGATCCTGCTCGGGTTCGCGCGGATCTTCGGCTTCGTGGCGATGGCGTGGCTCGCCGCGATCGCGCTGAACCTCGTCACGGCGGGCGCGTTCCTCGACGTGGCCGCGCGCGACGCGGTGATGGCGTGCGGCGCGTTCGCGCTCGGCGAGCTGGCGCGGGTGCACGAGCCCGTCCGCGCGCGCCGCGCCGCCCGCGCGGCGGCGCCGGAGGAGGCGCGCGCGCACGCGTGAGCCGCGG
>NZ_JALCZC010000178.1:0-5062 GCF_022690805.1 Anaeromyxobacter sp. SG66 | reverse complement strand
GACGCGCCGCAGGCCGCGCCGGACGCGCGCGCCCCGGCGCCGCCCCCCGCGTCGATCGCCGCGGCCGAGGCCGCCGAGCGCCAGGCGCGCAGCGCGAGCGTCCGTGAAGCCGCCCGGAACCACCCCAACATCCGCGAGGCCGCGCGCATCCTCGAGGGCGGCATCGAGAAGATCGAGGAGCTCTAGCGGCTCCAGGAGCGACGAATGGACATCCAGTACCTCATGCGTCAGGCCAAGAAGCTCGAGAAGGCGATGGCCGACGCGAAGGAGCAGCTCGCCGGGGTCTCGGTCGAGGCCGAGAGCGGCGGGGGGCTCGTGAAGGTCACCATGAACGGGAAGTGCGAGGTGACCCGCCTCGTCGTCGACCCGAAGGCCGTCGATCCCGCCGACAAGGGGATGCTCGAGGACCTCCTGACCGCCGCCGTGAACGCCGCCGTCGAGAAGGCGCGCGCCGCGGCCGACGAGCACCTGTCCAAGGCGACCGGCGGCATCAAGATCCCCGGGGTCGTCGGGTAGCCATGGCGGTCGCGGATCCCATCGCACGGCTCGTGAAGGAGCTCGCGAGGCTGCCGGGCATCGGCGAGAAGACCGCCCAGCGCCTCGCGTTCCACATCCTCAAGGCCGGTCCGGCCTACGCGGGCGAGCTCGCCGGCGCCATCGCGGGGGTGGTCCGCGACGTCCGGCTCTGCTCGGGCTGCCAGACGCTCACGGACAAGGACCCGTGCGCCGTCTGCGCCGACCCGCGGCGCGATCCCAGGGTCATCTGCGTCGTCGAGGGCGTCCCCGACCTCCTCGCCATCGAGCGCACCCACGAGTTCCGCGGCCGATATCACGTGCTCCACGGCGCCCTGTCGCCGCTCGACGGGATCGGCCCCTCGGAGCTCAAGATCCGCGAGCTCCTCGTGCGGCTCGAGCGCGAGCCCGCCGACGAGATCGTCGTCGCCACGAACCCCGACGTCGAGGGAGAGGCGACCGCGCTGTACCTCTCGAAGCTCCTGAAGCCGCTCGGGGTGAAGGTCTCCCGCATCGCTCAAGGAATTCCCATGGGCGGTGATCTCGAATACGCTGACCAGGTGACGCTGGCGCGCGCGCTCGCCGGTCGCCGCGAGCTCTGAGCGCATCGCTCGGTTCGTGCGGGGCCCGGTCGACGTACGCTCATGGTGAGCCCGTCGAACCATGCGACAGCCGGCTACACCGCTCGCGGCGCCGTGGCCGCCGGATTGAAAGGGGCGAGGTTCCCTGGTATTTCGCCATGGACTCGGACCTTCGCGGAGCCCAGCGCGCATGAATTCCGGCTTGGTGATGTACGAGGAGGAGTTCCGGCTCATCGCCGGGATCTGCGATCGGCTCACCCGCGACGCGAACGCCAAGGTCGTCTTCCTCGTCGACAAGAACGGTCAGCTCATCTCCTCGAGCGGACAGGCGCAGAACCTCGACACGACCTCGCTCGCCTCGCTCACCGCGGGGAACGTCGCCGCCATGGGCGGCCTCGCGAAGCTCATCGGCGAGAAGGAGTTCCCGAACCAGTTCCACGAGGGGGAGCGCGAGTCGCTCCACATGAGCATCGTGGGCGGCCGGGTGGTGCTCGTCGTCATCTTCGACGCGAAGAGCTCCCTGGGGCTCGTGCGCCTCCGGGTGAAGAAGGCCGGCGAGGAGCTCGGGAAGGTCTTCGACGGGCTCGCGAAGAAACAGACGGCGCCTGGCGCGGCGAGCCCGTTCGCCGAGATCACCGACGACGACATCGACAACCTCTTCAGCGAGTGATCATGAGCTTCATCAACTACAGCTCGCGCGAGATCAACTGCAAGATCGTGTATTACGGCCCGGGTCTCTGCGGGAAGACGACGAACCTCCAGTACGTCTACGCGAAGACCAACCCCGACGCGAAGGGCAAGATGATCTCCCTCGCGACCGAGACGGAGCGGACGCTCTTCTTCGACTTCCTGCCGCTGTCGCTCGGTGAGATCCGCGGCTTCAAGACCCGCTTCCACCTCTACACGGTGCCGGGCCAGGTGTTCTACGACGCCTCCCGCAAGCTCATCCTGAAGGGCGTCGACGGGGTGGTGTTCGTCGCCGACTCGCAGATCGAGCGCATGGAGGCGAACCTCGAGTCGGTCGAGAACCTGCGCGTGAACCTCGGCGAGCAGGGCTACGATCTCGACAAGATCCCGTACGTCGTCCAGTACAACAAGCGCGACCTCCCGAACGTCGCCACGGTCGACGAGCTGCGCCGGCTCATCAACCCGCGCGGCGTCCCCGAGTACCAGGCGGTCGCGCCGACCGGCGTGGGCGTCTTCGACACCCTCAAGGCGGTCGCGAAGCTCGTCCTGACCGAGCTGAAGCGGGGCGCTTAGCCCCTCGTTCCACCCGCCGGAGCCGAGGCCGGGCGGTCTCCGCGTGCTATAACGACCCAGAGTCGAACGCGACCCGGAAACGGAGCGCGCTCGGCTCGGGGAGGGGAGCGACGCGGTGCGAGTCCGGTGCCTCATCGCCCTCGGTGCCGTCGCGCTCCCGGCGCTCGTGACCGCGCAGGACGCCCCGCCCCCGGTGCGCACGCTCGAGGAGCGGGTCTCGGGCCTGCACGGCAAGCTCGCGCCGGCGAACGCGCGGCTGCGGGATCTCTACGAGCGGGTGGGGGCGGAGCTCGCCGCGGGGACGCGCGCCGTGCTCCTCCACCGCGACGAGCTCGGTCCCGCCTACGCGCTCGAGTCGGCCTCGTACGCGCTCGACGGCGCGGCGCCCGACGCGCCGCCGCCGACGGCCACCGCCCGAGGGGTGGCGGCGGAGATCCTCGATCGACGGGTGGCCGCGGGCGCGCACCGGGTCTCCGCGGAGCTCGTGTACCGCGTGCGCTCGAGCCCGGACGGCACGCCTCGGCGGCTCGACGTTCGCTCGTCCTACGCCTTCGACGCCCGGCCGGGGATGGTCACACGCGTCACGCTCGTCACCTACGACCGCGGCGGTCCGGAGGCGGAGGAGGAGCGCGCCGCGGTCCGGTTCGAGCTCGTGGTCGAGGGCGAGGCGGCCGCCGAGGGCGCTCCCGCCGAAGGCGACCCTGCCCGGCCGTGACCCGTCGTGTACGCGTGCCCCGGTCACCGGCGACGGTACGCCGCGCCGCGTACCGGTCGGGGCGGTCCTCCTCCGGCCTCCGAGGATCGCGCGTGCCGCAGGAGCGGGAACGCGATAAACGGAACGAGGCGCCGCGCGCCGAGCGCGGTATGTTACGCCACCTTCGTTCGGCAGGTGCGCGTCGTCGGTCGGCCGGGCCTTGCGCCCGCCGCGAGGCGGCACCGGTCTCGGAGGGGCGCCGTGCGACGGGCGAGCCCGGGGCGGCACGGATCAAAACGGTAGCCAGAGAGGTGCACGACATGACTTCCAAGATGCGGATCTCGATCGTCCTCATCGCTCTCGCCACGGCTTGCGCGACGGGCGGCGGCGGCGGCGGCAAGGGCCGGGCCTCGCGGTTCTACCCGGCGACCTACAAGCTCCCCGCCGAGAGCCAGCTCGACGATGCCGAGCGCGGGAAGATCCGCGACGCGCGCACGCACTACGAGCGGGGGCTCGTCGCCCAGCAGTCCGGCAACGTGGACCAGGCGCGCGCGGAGTGGACCACCGCCGCCGAGAACTACGTGCAGTTCGCCGACCAGTTCCAGTCCTCCGAGTGGCGGATGCCGGTGCGCTACCGCGCCGCCGAGCTCCTCATGCAGGGCATGCAGTTCGAGCGCGCCGCCGAGCAGGCCCAGAAGGTCGCGTCCGACCCCGAGGCGGACGCGGCGTCCAAGGCTGTCGCCGGACGGCTCGCGGCCGGCGCCTGGCTCAACGCGGCCAACCAGAAGGTGAAGGCGAACCAGCTCGAGCCGATCAAGCTCGCGAACGCCGATCAGCGCCGCGGCGAGCCGCTCAAGCCCCGCGTCCCGCCGGGCGAGTGGAAGCGCTTCGTCGACGCCACCGACGTGTACCTGCAGAACCTCGACGCCGACCCCGAGCTGAAGAAGCCCGCCGCCGAGCGCCGTGGCGGTCTCCCGCCCGCCCAGCTCGCGCTCATCGGCGCCGAGGTGGAGTACGCGTTCGACAACATGGAGGACGCGCGCCACCGCTTCGACGAGATCCTGAAGCGCTGGCCGAACGAGGCCGACGTGCTGGAGAGCGCCGTCCCGCTGTACCTCCAGACCTTCCTCTACGCGAACGACGAGGCGGGCTACCAGGCCGAGGTCGCGCGCGTCCGCCAGCTGGTCGAGGCGCAGGTGCAGAAGGCGACCGACCCGAAGGAGAAGGAGAGCTTCGCCAAGGTGACCGAGTCGCTCTCCCGGGCCGAGGCGGGCACCCAGTTCGCCGCCGCGCAGAAGCTCCTCGACGAGGGCAAGCCCGCGGACGCCGCCCAGGCGTTCGAGAAGCTCGCGTCCGATCCGAAGGGAGGCGACGCCGCGAACGCGCTGCACAACGCCGCCGTCGCGTGGGACAAGGCGGGCAAGGTGGAGCGCGCCGCGGAGGTCCGCGAGCGGATCCTGAAGGAGTACGGCGACTCGAGGGTCGCGCCGAACAACATGCTCCTCCTCGCCGTCTACAAGTCGAAGAAGAACGACCACACGGGCGCGGCGAAGATGTACGAGGAGTTCCTGCAGAAGAACCCCGAGTCGCCGAACCGCTGCGTGGCGCTCCAGAACGTCGCCTCCGAGCTCGACATGGCGAAGAAGCTGGCGCCGGCCGCCGAGCGCTACGTCGTCTTCGGCAAGGACGAGAAGTGCGCGTCCGCCGACGCGAACGTCGCCGCCCGGGCGCTGTACCGCGCCGGGCGCCTCTTCGAGGACGCGAAGCAGAAGGCGAAGGCGAAGGAGGCGTACGCCGCCGCCGTCGCGATGAAGGGCGTGACCGACACGGTCGCGAAGAGCCAGGTCGACGACGCGAAGCGCCGGATGGCCAAGTAGCGAAGCCGCGCGCCGCGCCGCGGCGCCCGGAGCCTCACCCCGCGCCCGCGCCGCTCCCGTGAATGGGAGGGCGCGGGCGCGGTGCTTTCGCGGGGCCGCGCCCCGATCGGCCGGCATGCTCGACGCGGCGCTCGCGC
>NZ_JALCZC010000177.1:0-5079 GCF_022690805.1 Anaeromyxobacter sp. SG66 | reverse complement strand
CAGGGCGCGCTCGGCCTCGCCGCGCGCCCGGAGCGCGAGCGCCGCCGCGCCCGAGGCCGCGGCGATCGTGATCGTGCCGAGCACCGCCGCGACGCGGCGCAGCCGGCGGTGGCGCAGCGCCCGGGAGGCGGCGGCGGCCCGCTCGGTGTACGCCTCCTCCACGCGCTGCAGGGCGGCGAGGAGGGCGCTCGCGCTCTGGGGGCGCCCGGCGGGATCCTTCGAGAGGGCGCTCGCGAGCAGCGCGGGGAGCTCGGGCGGCGCGTCGTGCAGGGGGAGCGGCGGCGGCGGGCCGGGATCGAGGGCCGCGCTCCGGCCCTCGACCTGCGGGAACGGGAGCCGTCCGGCGAGCATCTGGAAGAGCATCACCGCGGCGCTGAACACGTCGGCGCGCGCGTCGCCGGGCTCTCCCCGGAGCTGCTCTGGCGCCATGTAGGCCGGCGTGCCGCCGGCGAGGCTCGCGCGATCGAGGAGGCGGGCGAGGCCGAAGTCGAGGATCTTCAGGCCGCCCTCGTCGGTGAGGAAGACGTTGCCCGGCGTGAGGTCCCGGTGGACGACGCCGTTCGCGTGGGCGTGCACGAGCCCGCGCGCGACGTCGCGCGCGAACCGCACCGCCTCGAGCGGCGCCAGCGCGCCGCGGCGGATCCGCTGCTGGAGGGTCTCGCCGCGGAGGAGCTCGAGGATGAGGTACGGCGTCCCCTCGTGGATCCCGTAGTCGTGCAGCGTGACGACGTTCGGGTGGTTGAGCCGGGCGGCCGCCTCGGCCTCCTCGCGGAGCGGCTTCTCGAGCAGCGCCGGCTGCGCGAGCGACGGGCGCATGGCCTTGAACGCGACGAGCCGCCCGAGCTCCGTGTCTCGCGCCTCGAAGACCACGCCGAAGCCGCCGCGCCCCACCTCACGGAGGAGCTCGAACCTCCCGATCCGCTGGCCCGCCACGATGGGGCGGGCGAGGTCGCCGGGATCGCGCGCGGGCGCGCTCGCGAGCTCCATGAGCAGGGAGGACAGAGCCTCGCCGTCCCCCGCCAGCTCCGGGGAGGTGGGGCGCCGCGGGTGGATCCCGTCGTCCATGCGCTCCCGCGCTCCTACTCGAGGAGCCCCTCCTCGCGTGCCATCCGGGCGAGCCGCTCCTTGAGGCGCTCGAACCGCTTGCGGAGCGCCGGCTCGTCCACGCCCTCACCCTCCTCCGCGAGGACGGTCGCGACCTCCCGCCAGGACAGGCCGCGATCGAGCCGGAGCACGAGCAGCGTCTGCTCGTCGGGCGAGAGGCGCGCGCGCAGGAGGTCGATGCCGCGCTGCCGCGCCTCGCGCTGCCCGAGGAGGACGCTCGAGCGCACCTCCTCCGCGATGCGCGACAGCTCCGTGGTCTCCAGGCGCCTGCCGCGCTGCCGGTACGGATCGCGCAGGTGGCGCGCCGCGGCGTGCCAGGCGAGCCGGTACGCCCAGACGCGCACCGGGCACTCGCCGCGGAACCCGGGGAGCCCGCGCCAGAGATCCTCGGTGAACTGGGAGAAGACCTCGGCCGCGTCCGCGTCGTTGCGCAGGATCGAGGTGAGGTACCCCAGGATCTGGGGGCCGTAGTCGCGGACGACCGCCTCCGCGCCGGCCTGGAGCTCTCCGTCCTCGATGAGCGCCCCAGCGCGGTCGTCCCTCATGCGCGCGGACCTCCCTGCCGGCTCCCACCTCCGGGGCACGGCTACCAGGCCGGGATCATGACCGACCGGACGGATCCGTTCAACGCACACGAGGCTGCCCAATTTCGTCCTCCGCGGGTCGCCCCCGCAGCGCGGGCGAGGGCTCCCCCGGAGCGAGGCGCGGGCGGGGACGACGTGACGTGCCGTTTCAGCGCGCGTGCTCGCGCGCGTGCTCCTGTAGCTCTCCCACGGCGTCCCTGGCGCGCGCCTCGGGCGAGCGATCGGTCCACATCCGCACGAGGAGGCCAGCGCCGAACCCCACGATCGCGGCCACGATCGCGCCGATGAGGAGCGTGCGCGCCCGCTGCCGCCGGTGCGCGTCCGCCACGATCGCGTCCGCCCGCGCCTCGCCCCCCCTGCGATCCCGCCGCCTCGCCATCTACAGCCCCATGCGCTGCACCTGGTAGCCCCGCTCGCGCAGCGCGGTGAGGAGCTCCTCGACGTGCTCGGGCCCGCGCGTCTCGAGCGTGAGCTGGAGGGTGGTGTCGCCGAACCGGTAGGCGAACGCGCGCGTGTGGTGGACCTCGATCACGTTCGCGCGGTGGTGGGCGACGATCGAGGACACCTTCGCGAGCTGGCCTGGCTTGTCCTGGAGCGCGACGCTGATGCGGACGAGCCGGCCGTCCTTCACGAGGCCGCGCTCGATCACCCGGGCGACGAGGTTCACGTCGATGTTGCCGCCCGAGACGATCGCGACGACGTTGCGGCCCTCGACGCCGCGCAGCTTCCGCTGCATCAGCGCGGCGACCGTGACGGCGCCGGCGCCCTCGGCGACCGTCTTCTCGCGCTCGAGGAGGTACAGGATCGCGCTCGCGATCTCCTCCTCGGAGACGGTGACGATGTCGTCCACGTAGCGCTTCACGTGGTCGAGGGTGAGCTCGCCCGCGCGCTTCACGGCGATGCCGTCGGCGATGGTGTTCGCCGGCTCGAGCGTCACGGGCTTGCCCGCGTCGATCGCCGCGATCATGCAGGGCAGAGCCTCGGTCTCGACGCCGACGACGCGCACGCCCGGACGGCGCTCCTTCGCCGCCACCGCCACGCCGGACACGAGCCCGCCGCCGCCGATCGGGACGACGATCGTCTCGACCTCCGGATCCTGATCGAGGATCTCGAGGCCGATCGTCCCCTGGCCCGCGATGATGGCGGGGTCGTCGAACGGGTGGACGAACGTGAGCCCCTCGACCTGCTCGAGCCTCCGCGCCTCCGCGTACGCCTCGTCGTAGTTCGCGCCGTGGAGGACGATCCGCGCGCCGTGCGCGCGGGTGTTCGCGACCTTCGTGATGGGCGTCGTCTCCGGCATCACGATGGTCGCCTTCACGCCCAGCCGGCCGGCGTGGTACGCGACCGCCTGCGCGTGGTTGCCCGCGCTCGCCGCGATGAGACCGAGATCGCGCTCCGCCGGCGAGAGCAGGAGGAGCTTGTTCAGCGCCCCGCGCTCCTTGTAGGCGCCGGTCATCTGCAGGTTCTCGAGCTTGAGGTGGGCGCTCGTGCCGGTCAGCCGGGAGAGCGTCTCGCTGCGGGCGCAGGGCGAGACGTAGATGCGATCCCGGATCCGGCCGAGCGCAGCCTGGACGTCCTGGAGCGTGATCATGTGGGAGGGTGACGCTACCCCCCGCGGGCGATCGATCGCAAGGCCGGGGGCGCGCGGCGGGCCTGCGCGTCGGCCGTGAGGCCAGCGGCGGGCTCGGCGGTGACGGAGGCGGCGCGCCGCCGTCGCCGGGCTTCGGCGAACGGCGTGCGCCGCGCCGCCTAGTGCTGGACCAGGCGGCGGGCCAGCTCGACGCGGTTCCGGACGCCGAGCTTGTCGAAGATCGTCTTGAGGTGGCTCTTCACGGTCTGCGAGGCGATCCCGAGCCGCTCCGCGACCTCGCGCGACCGCAGCCCGTCGGCGACGAGCAGGGCGACCTCGCGTTCACGCTGGGTGAGCCCATCGCCCGGAGAGGCTTGCACGGGCTCGGGCCCGATCTGCACCGGCTCCGGCAGCGGCTCCCGCCAGAGGTGCAGCTGCGTCTTGCCCTTCCCGACCGCGGTGACCTCGATCCGGAGCCGCTCGCCGTGGCCCTCCATCACGAGCGTGCGGCGGATCCCCGGCGGCCCTTGCTGCGCCCCGTCGGTGAGGCCTCGGAGCTCGCTCGGAATGGTTGCGCCGTCGGTGGCCTCCGGGAAGAACACGCGTAGCATGTCCTCCGCTTGACGGTCGCAGCGGAGCATGGCGTCGCCCTCGCAATGAGCCGCGGCGCCCCGCGGTGCGGGGACGCGAACGTTCGCGCGCATCATGGCACTGCACCCCCTGTCGTCTCTGTGGAGACAGGTCCCACATACTACAGGCTTGAAAACAACAGGTCACCCGACGCGGGCCGCTCGAAAGCTAATTTGGGTTTTCGCCTGCCAGATCAGGGGCCTTCGTGTCCGGTGACCCAAGGACTCTGCGCGGGTTCACCGCAGGCACCGACCGTGGGTACGGGCGAGCGCAGCGTGCGATCTGCCGCAGCCGGGGAGACGCTCCGTGACCGCGGAGGTCGAGCGGGCGAGCGGCCGCGAACGCGCTGGACACGCTCGGGATCCGCGCGGAGACTCGAAGCCATGCCCTTCCCCGACCTGCGCGAGCTCGCCCGGCGCATCGAACGCGCCGAGGCGGAGCAGCTCGCGCGGACCGGCGAGCCGGGGCCGAGCGGAGCGCTCGAGCTCGGGGGCGGGCTCGCCGTCTCCAAGGGGCAGGGGTCTCCGTTCTCGGCGGCGCTCGGCGTGGGCCTCGCGGGCACGGTGACCGCCGCGGAGGTCGACCGCATCGAGGCGCACCTCGGGAGCGGCGGTGGCGCGATCCGGATCGAGATCGCCGCGCCGGCCGATGCGTCGCTCCGCGCGGAGCTGGCGCGGCGCAGCTATCGCATCGAGCGGTTCCACCAGATCTGGTTCCGCGCGCCCACGCCGCTCCCGGAGGCGCCCACCGTGGAGGTCCGGCCGATCCGGCGGGAGGAGGAGCGCGCCTGGGCCGAGACCTTCGCCGTGGCGTACTTCGGGCGGATGCCGCAGTACGCCTCCATGATCGAGGGGCTCCTGACGATGCCCCGGGCCCCGGGCAACGTCGCGTTCGGCGCGTTCGAGCGCGGCACGCTCGCGGGGGTCGCGCTCGCCTCCGCGCACCGCGGCGTGGCGACGCTGTCGGGCGCCGGCGTCGTGCCCGAGCGGCGCGGGGGCGGCCTCCAGCTCGCGCTCGTGCGCGCGCGGCTCGCGTGGGCGGCCGCGCTGGGGTGCGATCTCGCCGCCTCCGCGACCGAGCCCGGGACGGCCTCGCAGCGGACGCTCGAGAAGGCGGGCTTCCGCTGCGCGTACCCGCGGGCCGTGCTGGTGAGGGAGCGATGAGCGCCGCGCGCGGGATCGCGCTCGCGCT
>NZ_JALCZC010000176.1:0-5131 GCF_022690805.1 Anaeromyxobacter sp. SG66 | reverse complement strand
GGGCTCGCGCGGCTCGCGCTCGCCCTCGCGGGCGGGCTCGGCCTGGGCCTCGTCGCCCCCGCCGTGCAGAGCGGGGTGGCCCTCGCCGTGGCGGCGCTGCTCCTCGCGCTCGGCGCCGCGGCCGCCGCCCGGAGCGCCGCAGGGGAGGGACCCCCCGTCCACCGACGGTGAACGCCTACCCCTCCGGCAGCGGATCGCCGGGGTGCTCGGGGATCTGCAGGCGCGAGGCCTCCCGCGAGCGCTCCTCGTCGTGACCGTGGACGCGCTCCGCCTCGCGCTCGTCCTGGTCCGACGTCCAGGTCGTCCCCGCGCCCTCCGGAGACAGCCCCTCCAGCGGCCGTTCCCCGTGCTGGCTCTCCACGTCGAGGTCCTTCTTCTCGTTCTCGCGCCGACGCGCGAGCTCGCGATCGAACATCGGATCCCTGCGCTCGGACATCGCACCCTCCTGATCGATCCTCACGCTGGCCACCCACCGGGGGCGATGCAATCCCACGTCGCTCCGATAGGTTCCCCGCACCGATTCCGCTCGCCCGACGCCCGCACCCCGCGGGCCGGATCTCGAGCGTCCCCCATCGCCTCGGAGGCGAGGAGACACCATGGCGAACCTCAAGGGCAGCAAGACCGAGCAGAACCTCAAGGACGCGTTCGCGGGGGAGTCCCAGGCGAACCGCCGCTACCTGTACTTCGCGAAGATCGCCGACGTGGAGGGCTACCCGGAGGTCGCCATGAACTTCCGCGAGACCGCGGAGGGCGAGACCGGCCACGCGCACGGTCACCTCGACTTCCTGAAGGCGGTCGGCGATCCCGCCACCGGCCTGCCGATGGGCGACACGGCGACGAACCTCAAGGCCGCCATCGCGGGCGAGACGCACGAGTACACCGACATGTACCCGGGCTTCGCGAAGACCGCGCGTGACGAGGGCTTCACCGAGGCGGCCGATTGGTTCGAGACGCTCGCGAAGGCCGAGAAGTCCCACGCCGGCCGCTTCGACAAGATGCTGAAGAGCATCAGCTGAGGGCGCGCACGCTCCCGCCGCGACCCGGCGCGCCCCCTCCGCGGGCGTGCGCCGGGTCGTTCCGCGTCGAGCCGCCCCGGAGAAAACCGCCGCCATGACCACGCCCGAGCAGCCGAAGAGGATCTCGTACCAGCCCACGCCGGGGCTCTCCTACGATCCGTCCGAGGCGAGGTACTGGGACGGGGCGGCGCTCGAGGGGGAGGTCCGCCGCGCCTTCGAGATCTGTCACGGCTGCCGCATGTGCTTCAAGTACTGCGACAGCTTCCCGCGCCTGTTCACCCTCCTCGACCAGAAGTACGACGGCGACGTGCACGCGCTCGGCGCGGGCGACGTCGCGCACGTGATGGACGCGTGCTTCCAGTGCAAGCTCTGCGAGGTGCAGTGCCCGTACACGCCGCGGGACGGCCACGAGTTCCAGCTCGACTTCCCCGCCCTCGTCCACCGCTACCGCGGCGTCCACCAGCGGGGCAAGCCGCGCACGCTCCGCCAGCGCGTGCTCAACGATCCGGACGGCGCCGCGCGCCTGGCGCGGCTGTCCTTCGGCGCGGCGAACGCCGCGAACCGCTCGCGGCCCCTGCGCGTGCTCATGGAGAAGACGGTCGGGATCCACCGCGACAAGAAGCTCCCCGACTTCGCGGCCCAGCCGTTCGACCGGTGGGCCGAGGGCCAAGGCTACGTGAAGGCGGAGCCGGGCGGCGAGGCGGTGCTGTTCCAGACCTGCTTCGTGCAGCACAACGAGCCGGACATCGGCAAGGACGCGCTCTTCGTGCTCCGGCGCTGCGGCGTGGACGTGCGCGTCGTGAAGGGGCTCGTCTGCTGCGGGATGCCCGCGTGGGAGCACGGCGACCTCGAGGCGCTCCGGCGCCAGGCGCACCGCGATCTCGAGCTGCTCATGCCGTACGTCGAGCGGGGCGCGAAGGTGCTCGTGGTGAACCCGACCTGCTCGATGATGATGCGCCGCGAGTGGCCCCACCTGCTCGAGGGCGCCGACCGGGGGCGCGCGGAGCGGCTCGCGCCCGCGGTCATGGACGTCTCCGAGTACCTCTGGTCGATCCGCAACGAGGAGCGGTTCTCGACGGCGTTCCGCTCCGCGCCCCCGGGCGGAAAGGTCGCCTATCACGCGCCGTGCCACCTGCGCGCGCAGGGGGTGGGCTTCAAGGGCCGTGACCTCCTCCGCAAGATCCCCGGCGTCACGGTGACCGCCACGGTGATGGAGTGCTGCGGGCACGACGGCACCTTCGCGCTGACGGTCGAGGGGTTCGAGCCGTCGCAGCGGATCGGCAGGAAGGCGTTCGACGGCATGAAGGCCGCGGAGGCCACGACCTGGGCCACGGACTGCCCCCTCGCGGCGCTGCAGTTCGAGCAGCACGCGGGGAAGAAGCCGCTCCACCCGCTGTCGCTGCTCGCGCGCGCCTATCGCGACGACGGCTTCGGCGAGGGCGGCGAGGGAGGCACGCGATGAGGCCGGTGCGGCGCGAGGAGCTCCTCGACGTCTCCACCTACGAGCGCTCGCGGGCGGAGCTCCGCCCCGGGATCATCGAGGCGAAGCGGCGACGGCGCGTGCACGTCGGCGGCGTGCTCACCTTCCTCTTCGAGAACGCCGCCACCGTCCGCTACCAGGTGCAGGAGATGATCCGGGCCGAGCGGATGACGCGCGAGGAGGACATCCGGCACGAGCTCGAGACCTACAACGAGCTGCTCGGCGGGAAGGGCGAGCTCGGGGTGTCCCTGCTCATCGAGCTCCCCGAGCCCGCCGAGCGCGACCGCAGGCTGCGCGAGTGGCTGGACCTGCCCCGCCACCTGTACCTGAAGCTCGCCGACGGCCGGAAGATCCGCCCCCGCTTCGATCCGCGCCAGATCGGCGACGACCGGCTGTCCTCCGTGCAGTACCTCAAGTTCGACGTCGGGGGAGAGGTGCCCGTCGCGGCGGGCGCGGATCTGCCCGGCTTCACCGTCGAGGCGCCGCTCGAGGTGGAGCAGCGCGAGGCCCTGCGCGCGGATCTGTCCTCGGACTAACGATGCGCGACACCATCGTGCGCCTCGCGGCGGTGACCCGGCCCGAGGGGGCGGTTGCGCCCGCGCGGGGCCCCGGCTACCTCTCAGGGAGGCGGGCGCGCGCTCGCTCGCCCGGAGGTAGACACCGATGCGACGCCACCCGACCTCTCCCCGCGCCCTCGCCCTGGCCGTGCCGCGCCCCGCCGCGTCCGAGTGGGAGGAGTGGGCGGTGACGCTCGCGGCGGTGACGCTCCTCTTCGCGGCGCTGCTCGCGCACTGACCGGCTCGCCTCAGCGGAGGTCGCGCAGCGTCTTCGCCGCGAGGCGGCGGCGCAGGACGAGGAACAGCTCGGCCGCGGAGACGGCGTCCATGAGCGCGTCGTGCGTGCCGTACTCCGGCAGGTGGACGCGGCGCCGCGCGGCGGCGAGGTTCAGCTCCGGCTCGATCTCGGGCGCGTCCGGATCCACGAAGCGCGCCCGGCGCGCGGCCTTGAGCAGGAGCGCGACGGTGTCCACCACGGGCGGCCCCGGCCAGCGCATCCCCGCGCCGCGATAGGCGCGGCGGAGGAAGCGGACGTCCACCGCCGCGTTGTGCACGAGGAGCGCCCCCTCGCCGAGCCGGCGATCGACCTCCCTCAGCACCTCCTCGAGCGGGGGGGCCTCGCGTACGTCGTGCGGGACGAGGTGGTGCGCCCGCATCGAGTCCGGCCGGATTCCCTCCGTCGCCGCGGGGCGGACGAGCGTCGCGTAGGCCTCCCCGAGCCGGATCGCGCCTGCCCGGATCGGGACCATCCCGACGGCGAGGATGGGATCGGACTTCACGTCGAGCCCGCCGGTCTCGAGGTCGAGCGCCCAGTAGGTGATGCCGTCCCAGGGCGGCGAGGGCCAGAGCACGAGCCCGTTCCTAGCATGCGCCGCGCCCGCCGTCGTGTCGCCCGACACGGGCGACGGCGGCCCGCCTCCTCGTCAGGCCTCTCGCGGGCTCCGGAACCTCCGCCGCCCCTCTCCGCGCGGCCTTCGCGTGAGCGTCGTGTCTGCGGCGGTTGGCGAGGGCCCCCGGCGTGCGAAACGTCTCCGGTTGAACCCCGGGGGAACACATGGCTCGCATCGCCTTCATCGTGGACGACATGTTCGAGGACTCGGAGCTCCGCGTGCCGTACGACCGGCTCCGCGAGGCCGGGCACGAGGTGGTCATCGTCGGGCTCGAGCAGGGAAAGAAGCTCGAGGGCAAGCAGAAGAAGGAGAAGGTGACGGTCGAGCGGGCGGCGAAGGACGTCCGCGCCGAGGAGTTCGCCGCGCTCGTCGTCCCCGGCGGCTACTCGCCGGATCACCTCCGCACGAGCCTCGACATGGTGCGGCTCACGCGCGACATGTTCGTGGCGGGGAAGCCGGTCGCCGCCGTGTGCCACGGCCCGTGGATGCTCGTCGAGGCCGACGCCATCGACGGCCGGACCGTCACCTCCTGGCCGTCGCTCAAGACCGACCTCATCAACGCGGGCGCGCGCTGGGTGGACCGCGAGGTGGTGGAGGACGGGAACCTCATCACCTCCCGCAACCCCGGCGACCTCGCCGCGTTCTCCGCCGCCATCCTGCGGCAGCTCGACCGCACCGCCGAGGCGCGCCGCCCGGCGGCCGGCGGAGAGCACGGCGAGACGCCCACGATGCACTGACCTCGGGCTGCGGGCGCGCCTCGGCTCCGGCCGTCGTCGCGCCCGGCCTGGCCGCAAGGCGCACGAGACCGGAGCCGAGACGGGGAAGCGCAGCGACGAGCGGCGAGGCGTGCTGCTTCCGTCTCATCATTCGTCACAAGTTCGGGTACTCGCCGGACGAGCGGCGGGTGTTTCGACCACGGCTTCCGTGCGCATGACGGATTCGGGGCATCGACGGGGTCGGCGCACGCGCTCGTGCTCGACCCCGATGAACGCGGGAAGGCGGCGGAGCAGGCGAGCGTCTCGTCGTGGTCGAACCGGCCCAGCGACGGCGTGACTTCGCGCGGGGAGCTCGCGGACTTCTCGAAGGCGCCTCCGCAGCTCGCCCCGAAGCACGCCCTGGAGCGTCGCGGAAGGTCGACCGTATTCACCTTGGGTGACAACTATCGCCAGCGGTAGTGCCGGCCGGTGT
>NZ_JALCZC010000175.1:0-5344 GCF_022690805.1 Anaeromyxobacter sp. SG66 | reverse complement strand
CTCGGCAGGCGAGCCGAAGATTCTCGACCGTGGGCGGTCCCCCGAGGGCGGCGGGCTGGATGTGGTCGAGCTCGAGCTTCCAGCGGCTGTTGCAGCGGCAGCCGTCCGGGCCGACCCAGGCGCAGCGCCCGCCATCGCGCGTCCACACCGCGCGGCGCACTATCGCCGGGATCGTGGTCCTCGCAGCCGGCGGCTTCCCCGCGGTCTTCTTCGTCGCGGCGGCCTTCGTCGTCCCGGCCTGCTTCGCTCCCTTCGTCTTCCGCTCCGGCGCGACCGCGCCCTTGCGCTTGCCGTGCTTCTGGATGGCGCAGCGGATGGCCTCGTGGAGCACCGCCGCGAGGTCGCCATCCGGGACCTTGTGCGACAGAAGCGACCGGAGCGTCTCGAGGTCCTCCTTGCAGGCGCGGTCGAGGGTGACCCGGAGCGACCAATGCGTCTCCGAGACGGCGAGCGTCTCGGCCCTTCGCTTCGGCTGCGCGACCGTGGGCGGGGGCGCCGGCAGCGAGCCGGCGGTGGGGTCCGGGCCGACGGTCGGCTCAGCAGGGCTGGCCACTGGCGCCGCCTCGGCCCCTGCATCGGACGCCGGGAGCGGTAGCGATGCGCTCGCTGCGGCGGGCGCGCGCTCGGCCAGCTTGCGGACGCCTGCGCGCGGAGCGGTGCGGGCCTGGACGGAGACGACGAGGTGCTCGACCTCGGCCCGCGTCCGGAAGGCGGCGCGAGCGAGGAGATCGTCCACGTTCTCCTCGGTGAGCACCTGGCCGAGGAGCGCCACGGTGGATAGGCAAAGGCGCCCATCCCGCAGCGGAGCCTCGAGGATCGGGAAGCGGCGCAGCACCCGCATCGCCTGGATGCGCCGGCCAGCGGCGCCCTCGCGCAGGTGGAGCGCCTCCAGGCAATAGGCCCAGAGGGACGCATGGCCGACCTCGACGAAGGCGCGGCGCCGATCGAACTCGTCGAGGTGCAGGAGGAAGTCGACCTGGACCTTTCGTTCCTCTCCGGCGAGCTCGCGCAGGCGCAGGGCGAGAACGTTCGACTCGAGAGAAGCGGGGGCGAGCGCGGACATGGGGTGACCTCCAGTACACCCTTCGTAACACGCGATTTCCGGAGCTCCGGAGACGCTCCAGGCTCGCGCCTGCGCGGCGTTCTCCGGCGAACCCTCGTCGTTGCCCCAAGGCGATCGGCACGCGCTTCACGCGCGAGAAGCGTGCGCGAGAGCGGCCCTCCCGCGCCTACTCATATGCCGAGCGCGATTGAAGCGAAAATGCGTCAATGGGAAATGTCTCACCCACCGCATCTGGGACGTCTTGCCTCGTCGCGAGAAGAGCCGCGGCACCGACCGGCACTACCGCTGGCGATAGTTGACACCCAGGGTGAATACGGTCGACTTCCGCGACGCTCCAGGGCGTGCTTCGGGGCGAGCTGCGGAGGCGCCGTCGAGAAGTCCGCGAGCTCCCCGCGCGAAGTCACGCCGTCGCTGGGCCCGGTTTCGATACGGCGAGACGCTCGCCTGCTCCGACGCCTTCCCGCGTTCATCGGGGTCGAGCACGAGCGCTGCGCCGACCCCGTCGATGCCCCGAATCCGCCATGCGCACGGGAGCCGTGGTCGAAACACCCGCCGCTCGTCCGGCGAGTACCCGCACTTGTGACGAATGATGAGGGCGCAGCCCCCGTTCGAACATGGCTAAACGACAGCGTGATTCGCGTCACCGAAGGTGATCGCGAATCACGAACTGTCGTTTAGTAGTCCTTCGACCAGACGAGGCTCGCGCCGCCCGATCCCGACGTGCCGTAGCGCCCCTCCGCCGTCCAGCGCGGCGTGATGCGGTACTCGACCCGCATCTCGTTCTCGTTCTCGCCGCGCTCGACGTTCGCGTCGAACCGCCGCACGTAGCCGATGTAGACCTTGTCGGTGACGTACTTCCCGGCGCGCAGCGCGCCGGAGTCGAGGGCGACGGTGTCGAGGGGCAGCTTCTGGGCGACCAGGTTCTTGAACGCCTGGGTGGCGACGGCGCCGAGGGCGGCCTTGCCGGCCTCCTCGCCGGTGAGCGCGCCGACCTCTCCCGAGCCGCGCTTGATCTCGGTGCGGCCGGTCGCGATGAGCATCGCGATCTGCCCCTCGTCCATCGGCGGCTTCGAGGAGAGCCGGATCTCGGGCTCGCTCAGCGGGCCGGCGACGGCCACGGTCACGACCGCCTCGGGGTTGTCGTAGGTCGCCTCGACGTCGAGCATCGCCGCGGCGGGCGGACCGCCGGTGAACTGGACCCGGCCGCGCGTGATGTCGAAGTGGCGGCCGCCGATCGGCTCCACGAACCCGCGCACGACGGAGACCTCCCCCGAGGCGTAGGAGCCCGCGCCGGCGAGCTCGTAGCGCACGTCCGCCTTCAGCTCGACGTTCTCGAGAGGGCTGTCGCTCTTCACGAACAGCTGGCCGGGCGCGACGACGTGCACGGCGAGCGTGAAGGGCTTCGCCCGCGGCGCGGCCGGGGCCCCGGCTGCGACCTCCGCCGCGGCCTCGGCGCGCTTGCGGCGCTCGCGGATGGCGCGCCGGCCGACGACGATGTCGTCGCGCTGCTCGAGCGGCTGGAGCGTGCGCGGGGTCCGCGACGGGAGGCGGACGGTGCCGCCCGGGACCTTCACCTCGAGCCGCAAGGCGTCCGCCGTGTAGGTCCCGGTCGCGTCGGCGCGGAGGTCGAGGTTCGCGAGCTCCTGCCCGTCCCGCGTCACGGTGAGCGTCTCGGCCCGGAGGTGCGCCTCGACCGGAGAGCTCGCCGACGCGAGGTCGTGCGCGAACCCCGAGACCTCGAGCCGTCCGCGGCCCCGCTGCGCGGAGAGCCGGCGCAGCTCGAGCGCGTCGTCGTTCACCTCGAGGTCGAGCAGGACGCCGGTCCACTCCCCGTACTCGGCGATCGCGAGCTTCCCGTCGGCGAGGAGGACCTTGCCGCGCGGTCGCGGCCGGCCGAGCGGGCCTCGCGCCGTGACGTCGGCGGTGAGCTTCCCGGAGGCGCTGCGCACGACGCCCGGCAGGAGCGCGGGCAGGACTCCCAGGTCGAGCCCCGTCGAGACGACCCGCGCGTCGAGCGGCGCCGAGCGCAGGGGTGGCCCGCCGGCGCCGAGCCCGAGCGGCGCCTCGAGCACGCCGCTCGCCTCCATCGTCCCGCCCGCCGCCGCGCGGAGCGCGACGTGCGCCTCGGTGCGCGCCCGCTCGTGGGTGGCGCGCACGGAGACCTCGCCGAGCGGCCGCCCGTCCACCGCGATCCCGCTCCCGCCGAGATCGATTCGCACCACCGGCGCCGCGAGCGTCCCTCCCGCCGACACGCGCCCCTCGACGACGCCCGCGAGCGGCACGTCCGCGCCCGCCGCCCGGGCGAGCTGCACGCGCGGGACGACCGCGTCGAGCGTGAGCGGCGTGCTCCGCAAACGCTCGGCGGCGAGGAGCCGCTCGAGGGGGGCCGCGAGGGATCCGTCGAGCCGGAGCAGCGCGTCTGAGCCGAGCGTGACCTGGCCCGTGACGCCGACCCGCGCCGCGTCGAGCGCGACCCCGACGGTCGCGCCCACCTCGCGGTAGCCCGCGAGCACCGCGTGCGCGAGCCCGACGGTCACGTTCCCGCGCGGCGCGCTGGCGGTGCCCGTGAGGGTCGCCCGCGCGTCGAGCGTGCCCTGGAGCTCCTCGGGGAGGCCGAGCACCCCGGCGAGCGCCGCGACGTCGAAGCTCGGGACGACGGCGCTCACCTCCACGGGCGCCCTGCGAAGGGCGGCGACCGCGTCGGCGGGACGGGCGACGAGCTCCCAGAGATCGAGCGGGGCGGCCGCGTCGAGGGCGAGCGCCGGGGCCCCGCCGTAGGTCGCGCTGGCATGGAGCGCGGCCCGCTCCCCCGGGTCCTCGAGCGTGAGCGAGATCGCGAACGGGCCGATGTCGCCGTACGACCCGCCCTCGAGCGACCCCTGGGCGGTGAGATGGGGCGCGCCGGCCGTCCCCTCCACCGTCACGTCCAGCGCGGCGATCCCCTCGAGGGACGAGGCGGCGCCCGCGGCCGCGAGCACGGGGGCGACCGGGAGCGCCTCCACCCGCACCCGCGCCGAGAGCCGCGCCGCCGGCGAGCGGTCGAGGGGCAACGGCAGGTCCGCGGTGACGTCCACGGCGCCGCCGCCCGCCCGCTGCACCGCGACCGAGACGGCGGCCCGTCGCCCCTTCCCGTCCCAGCTCGCGGTGCCCGTGGCGTCGAGGCCAGCGAGGCCGCGCACCGCGCCGCCCGAGAGCTCGAAGCGGGTGTCGAGCAGGGGCCGGCGGGTGGTGCCGGTCGCCCGCGCCCCGGCGGTGAGGCTCCCGGCGACGCCGAGGCCGCGCGGGATGACGCCGGGCGGGAGGCGCGTCAGGTCGACGCGGACGAGGTCCGCGCGCGCGTCGAGCGTCCCGCGCGCGCCGAGCCCTCCCTCGACGGCGACGCGCTGCTCGCCGGAGACGAGCTCCAGCCGGTCCACCGCGGGACCCGCGAACCGGACCGTCGCCGGCTGCGTGAGCTCCCAGCGGGCGCCCGGGTACGCGAGCGCGAGGCGCGAGACGAGGACGCGGTCCCGGCGCGGGCCGAGCGTGCCGCGGGCCTCGACCGCGAGCGGCTGGTCGCCGACGGCCGGCAGCGACGCGGTCGCCGACACGACCGCCTCGTCCTTCTCGAGCCGCGCGCTCAGCACCACGCCGCGCGCGACGTCGTCGCTCCCCGAGCGCACCGCCGCGGCGGTCCCGGCGAGGTGCACCACCGGGCGCCGGAGGGGCCCGGCGGCGTCCGCCTCGAGCCGCACGCCGCGGAGCGCGAGCTCGCCGAGGCGCAGCGTCGGGGCGTCGGCCGTCGCGCGCAGCACCGGGGATCGCTCGGTCCCCGTGAGCGCCGCCTCCACCCGCGCCCTGCCGGAGAGCGCGGGGAGCTTCGCTCCGAGGAGCGCGCCGAGGTTCCGCATCGCGCGGCCGAGATCGGCGGCGTCCGCCGTGAGCTTCCCGGAGACCGCGCCGCCGGGGCGCCAGCGCAGCCCGCCGTCGAGCGCGAGCCCGGGGGCGCGCAGCGTGAGCCGGCGCACGTCGTACGCGCCGCCCTCGGCCCGCGCGACGAGCTCGCCCGGCCCGAGCTCGCCCGCGCGGAGCCGCGAGCGGGCGATGGAGACGACCGCGTCCCCCCGGAGGTCCTCGAGCCCGCTGCCCGAGAGCGCGCCGCGCCCGGAGAGCGTCACCTCGCCGGCGGGCGCCGCCGCGTGGAGGCCGGAGGGATCGAGCCGGTCGACGGCGACGACGAAGCCGAGCGCGCGCGGACCGGCGAGGCGCAGCGCGACCGCGGCGTCGCCGCGCCCCGGCCCG
>NZ_JALCZC010000174.1:0-5453 GCF_022690805.1 Anaeromyxobacter sp. SG66 | reverse complement strand
CGGGGCGCTCGCGGCCGCAGCCTCCTGCCGCGCGCCGCCGAGCGCCCGGGGGTCCGCCCCGGAGGCGGGCGCGGCGGGAGGCGCCTGCGCGGCGAGCAGCGCGATCAGGGCGGCGGCGAGCGTCATGCACCTGGAGCATTCGGCGCCCCCGGGCTCGCCGCAACGGCTCGGTGAACGGCGGGCTGGGCGTCGCCCCCGCGCTCTGGCAGGCTCGGCCGAGCACCCGAAGGAGGCCCCGTGTCCGTACGCCCTCGCCGCAGCGTCCTCTACGTCCCCGGCGCGAACGCCCGCGCGATCGAGAAGGCGCGCACGCTCGACGCCGACGCCCTCATCCTCGACCTCGAGGACGCCGTCGCGCCGGCCGCGA
Source organism: Anaeromyxobacter sp. SG66 (assembly GCF_022690805.1). Lineage (NCBI taxonomy): Bacteria > Pseudomonadati > Myxococcota > Myxococcia > Myxococcales > Anaeromyxobacteraceae > Anaeromyxobacter > Anaeromyxobacter sp. SG66. The sequence goes on along the minus strand of NZ_JALCZC010000174.1, from coordinate 5,086 downwards.
AGCGTGAGGCCCGCGCCCGCGTGGTGGAGGCGCTCGCGGCGGGCGGCTTCGGTCACCGCGAGCTCGCGGTGCGGGTGAACGGCCTCGCCACGCCGTGGGGGGCGGACGATCTCGCCGCCCTCGCGCGCGCCGGCGCGGATGCGGTGGTGCTGCCCAAGGTCGAGTCCGCCGCGGAGGTGCACGCGGCGGAGGCGGCGCTCGCGGCGGCCGGCGCCCCGGGGAGCCTCGCGGTGTGGTGCATGATCGAGACGCCGCGCGGCGTCCTTGCCGCCGCCGAGGTCGCCCGCGCCTCGCCGCGGCTCGCCTGCCTCGTCGCGGGCACGAGCGACCTCGTGAAGGACCTCGGCGCACGGCACACGCCGGGGCGGCTCGAGGTGCTGACGAGCCTCGGCCTCCTCCTGCTCGCCGCCCGCGCCGCCGGGCTCGCCGCGCTCGACGGGGTGCACCTCGACCTCGCGGACGACGCGGGGCTCGAGGCGAGCTGCCGGCAGGGGCGCGACCTCGGCTTCGACGGCAAGACCCTCATCCACCCGAAGACGATCGCGGCCGCCAACCGCGCGTTCGCGCCGGGCGGCGCGGAGCTCGAGGAGGCGCGCCGGGTGATCGCCGCGCACGCCGCCGCGGAGGCGGCGGGGCAGGGCGTCGTGGTGGTGGACGGGCGGCTCGTCGAGGCGCTGCACGTCGCCGCAGCGCGCCGCCTCGTGGCGCTCGCCGAGGCGATCGCCGCGCGGGGACCGGCTGCTGAGTGAGGGCACCCGCCCGGTTGACAGGAGCGTCCCCGGCCGACTACGCTCCGTCGATAATGCGAATCACTCGCAACATGGAGAAGGCGCCGCCCGCCTCTTCAGACGGCTGCGACGACGTCCGCTGCGGCTGCGGCAGCCTGCTCGCCCGGGTGGTCGAGGGGGCGGTCGAGCTCAAGTGCCGCCGGTGCAAGCGCGTCTGGCGGCTGCCCGTCCAGGGCGACCTCCGCGTGCTCGGCCCCTCGTCGCGCGCGGACTCGCGGTGAAGCACGGCGGCGCCGGCCCGCGCCGCTCCGCGCGCGCGCCGTGCGGCGCCGCACGGGGCCGCCGGTCGCCCCGCGCGGTGGACAGGGGTGTGCCCATTCCGTAGACTCCTCCGCTCCCGATGCGCGGAATCCGTGGGGCGACGCAGGTCGCGGCGAACAGCGTGCCGGCCATGGAAGAGGCCGTCGTCGAGCTGTGCCGCGAGATCGAGCGGCGGAACGAGATCGGCCCGGCCGACATCGTCTGGGCCATCTTCACCGTGACCCACGATCTCGACGCGGACTTCCCCGCCCGGTCGGCGCGGGTGGCCGGGTGGACGGGCGTCCCCATGATCTGCTCCCAGGAGATCCCGGTGCCGGGCTCGATGCCCCGGGTGGTGCGCGTGCTCCTGCACGTCGACTCCGCCGGGCCGCGCAGCCACGTGTATCTTCGCGGCGCCCAGGCGCTGCGGCCGGATCTGCACCGGGAGCCGTGAGCGGACCACCGATCATGATCCGTGAACAGTCAACGAGCCGAGCGAGCCCTTCGGGGCGCCACCGCGAGCGCCGCGGAGCCGCCTCGAGCCGCGCCCGGCCTGCGAGGCCGGCGGCCGCGGCGCGACTCGCCCGGTCGGGCGGGGGAAGAGCCCCCGTCTAGAGAGGACTTCGAGGACGATGGTGCCGATCAAGAAGAGCGCCTCCGAGGCGGAGATCGAGGGCGTCTCGGAGCCGTACGAGCTCGCCTCGCTGGAGCTGCACCCGGGCCGCACGATCGTAACGGTGGGGCGCGGCCCGGCCGCCGTCGCGTTCGGCGGGAGTCGCGTGCCGGTCGTGGCGGGGCCGTGCGCCGTGGAGAGCTGGGAGCAGCTCGAGACGGTCGCCCGCGCGGCGAAGGCGGCGGGCGCCCGGCTCCTGCGCGGCGGCGCGTTCAAGCCGCGCTCGTCGCCGTACACGTTCCAGGGGCTCGGCGAGGAGGGCCTCGCGCTGCTCGCCCGCGCGCGCGAGCTCACCGGCCTGCCGGTGGTGACCGAGGTGATGAGCCCGGACGCGGTCGGCCTCGTCGCCGAGTACGCCGACTGCCTCCAGATCGGCGCGCGCAACATGCAGAACTACGACCTCCTGCGCGCGGTCGGCGCGGCCGGCAAGCCGGTGCTCCTGAAGCGCGCGATGTCCGGCACGATCGAGGAGCTCCTCATGGCCGCGGAGTACGTGCTCGCGGCCGGGAACCCCGACGTCATCCTCTGCGAGCGCGGTATCCGGACGTTCGAGCGCGCGACGCGGAACACCCTCGACCTCTCCGCGGTGCCGGTCCTGAAGGAGCTCACGCACCTGCCGGTGGTCGTCGATCCCTCGCACGGGACCGGCAAGCGCAGCCTCGTGCCGGCCATGGCGCTCGCGGCGGTCGCCGCCGGGGCGGACGGGCTGCTCCTCGAGGTGCACCCGGATCCCGCGCGCGCCCGCTCCGACGGGCCGCAGTCGCTCACGCCCGCAGGGCTCGAGGCGCTCCTCCCCAGGCTGGCCGCCGTGGCGGCCGCGGTCGGGCGGGAGGTCTAGCCGTGGCCGCGAGCGCGCTCCCTCGCACGATGGGCGTCGTCGGCCTGGGGCTCATGGGCGCCTCGCTCGCGCGCGCCGTGCGCGCCGTCGATCCTTCCGTGCGCATCGTCGCGGTCGAGCCGCGGGAGGACGTCCGCGCCCAGGCGCTCGGCGACGGCGTCGCCGACGAGGCCCGCGCGGCGCCGGACGCCGCGCTCGCGGCGTGCGAGCTCGCCGTGCTCTGCACGCCGGTCGCCGCCATCGAGGCGCTCCTCGGGCCGGTCTCGCGGCTCCTGCCCGACGGCGCCGTGCTCACCGACGTCGGCGGCGCGAAGGCGCACGTCGTCGCCGCGGCGCGGGCGGCGGTCCGGCCGGGCGTCGCCTTCGTGGGCGCGCACCCGATGTTCGGCGGCCACGGCGGCTACGCCGGCGCGAGCGCCGACAAGTGGAAGGGCGGCACGGTGGCGGTCTGCACCGACGCGCCCGCCGAGGCGGTCGAGCGGGTCGCCGCGCTGCACCTCGCCCTCGGCGCCAAGGTGGAGCGCTGCACCGCCGCCGAGCACGACGGCGCGGTGGCGATGGTCTCGCACCTGCCGTACCTCGTCGCCTCCGCGCTCGCCGTCGCCGCGCGCGAGGCCGGCCCGCTCGCCATGAAGCTCGCCGGCCCGGGCCTCAAGGACATGACGCGCCTCGCGGCGTTCCCCTTCGACATCCAGGGCGAGGTCGCCCGGCGGAACGCCGGGCTCCCGGACGCGGCGGCGCGGCTCGAGCGCCACCTCGCGCGGCTCCTCGCCGCCGTCGTCGAGTCGCCCGAGGCGGCGCGCCACGCGCTCGAGGCCGCGCGAAAGGCGCGGGAGGAGATCTTTTGAGCACAGGAACCGGACCGCTCACCTGCCGTCGCGAGGGGCCGCTCCGCGGATCGATCGAGGTCCCGGGCGACAAGTCCATCTCGCATCGCGCGCTGCTCTTCGGCGCCCTCTCGACCGGCGAGACCCGCGTGCGCGGCCTCCTCGACGCGGAGGACGTCCACGCCACCCGCCGCGCCGTCGAGGCGCTCGGCGCGGCGGTGCGCGCCGAGGGCGACGAGCTCGTGGTCGTCCCGCCCGCGGCGCTGCGCGAGCCAGGCGACGTGGTGGACTGCGGGAACTCCGGCACGAGCCTCCGGCTCCTCACCGGCGTCCTGTCGGGCGTGCCCGGCCTCTCGATCCTCACCGGGGACGCCTCGCTGCGTCGCAGGCCCGTCCGCCGCGTCATCGATCCGCTCCGCCGCATGGGGGCGGATCTCTCCGCGCGCGACGGCGACCGGCTCCCGCCGGTGGTGGTGCGCGGCCGGCCGCTCCGGGGCGTGCGCCACGCGCTGGAGGTCGCGAGCGCGCAGGTGAAGAGCGCGTGCCTCCTCGCCGGGCTATTCGCGGAGGGTGAGACCTCGGTCGCCGAGCCGGAGCGCTCGCGCGATCACACCGAGCGCATGCTCGCCGGGATGGGCGTGCCGGTCCGCGTGGACGGCCTCGAGGTGACGATCGCCCCGGCGCGGCCCCGCGGCGGCCGCGTCGACGTCCCGGGCGACATCTCCTCGGCGGCGTTCTTCCTCTGCGGCGCGGCCGCGCTCCCCGGCTCCGAGGTGACGGTGCGGAACCTCGGGGTGAACCCGACGCGCACGGGCCTGCTCGACGTGCTCGCCGCGATGGGCGCCGAGGTGGTGCGGACGAACGAGCGCGAGCTCGCGGGCGAGCCGCGCGCCGACGTCACCGTGCGCGCGGCGGCGCTCCAGGCCACGGAGATCCGCGGCGCCATCATCCCCCGGCTCATCGACGAGCTGCCGGTCGTGATGGTGATGGCGACCCAGGCGCGCGGCCGGACCGTCATCCGCGACGCCCGCGAGCTCCGCGTGAAGGAGTCCGACCGGCTCGCCGCGATGGGAGAGACGCTCGCCCGGGCGGGCGCGCGGATCGAGCTCTTCGACGACGGCTGCGCCATCGAGGGGCCGACGCCGCTGCGCGGCGTGACCGTGCAGACGCGCCTCGACCACCGCATCGCCATGTCGATGGCGATCGCGCAGCTCCTCTCGGGCGAGGAGGTCGTGCTCGACGACGTCGCCTGCGTCTCGACGAGCTTCCCCTCCTTCTTCGCGCTCCTCGACGGGCTCTCCGGGGGCGGCGCGTGATCAGCGGGAGGACCGCCCTCTACGGCGTCGTCGGCCAGCCGGTGCGCCACAGCCGCTCGCCGGAGCTGCAGGCGGCGGCCTTCGAGCACCTCGGCATCGACGCCGTCTACGTCGCGCTGCCGGTGGCGCCCGAGCGGCTCGAGGAGGCGCTGCGCGGCGCGCACGCGCTGGGCTTCCAGGGCCTCAACGTCACGGTCCCCCACAAGCGGGCCGCGGCCGCGCTCTGCGAGGCGGTGGACCCGGTCGCGCGCGAGGTGGGGGCGGTGAACACGCTCCGGCGCACCGAGCGCGGCTGGGAGGGGTTCAACACCGACGCCGCGGCGTGCCTCATGCTGCTCGGCGAGGAGGGCCTCCGGCCCGGCGCGCGCGCGCTCCTCGCCGGGGCGGGCGGGGCCGCGCGCGCG
>NZ_JALCZC010000173.1:0-5494 GCF_022690805.1 Anaeromyxobacter sp. SG66 | reverse complement strand
CGGGCCGCGCTGCCGGCGAGGCCCTCGAGACGTGGCGCGCGGCGGGCGGTCCGGTGCCGACCGCCACCGCGGCCGAGCAGCTCGCGCGCGCGGACCGGCTCCTCGCCACGGGCTGGCCCGACGCGGCGCTCCTCGCCCTCGACGCCGCGGAGCGTGCGGAGCCGCCCGCCGCGCCGGAGCGCGCGGCCATCCTCCGCGCCGGTGCGCTGCTCGCCCTCGGACGCCACGGCGACGCGGAGCGTCTCGCCGCGAAGTTCACCGCGGCGCCCGACGAGAGCGACCGGCGGGGCGCGCTGCTCGTGCTCGCGCGCGCGGCGGCGAGGGCCGGCCGGGTGGACGAGGCGAGCCGCCGCTACGCCGAGCTCGCGGCGCTGCGCGCGCCGATCCCGGGCATCCCCGAGTGGCGCCAGCGCGATCTGGGAGACGAGGCCGCCTACCTCTCGGCGTGGCTGTACTACGACGCCGGCCAGTTCGCGCGCGCCGCGACGGCCCTCGAGGCGTTCGCGAAGGCCAACCGGCGCTCGCGCCGCGCCGACGACGCGCGCTGGTTCTCCGCCTGGTCGCTCTACCGCCTCGGGCGCTTCCCGGCGGCGGCGCGCGCCCTCGCGAAGCTCGATCGGACCTCCTACGCCGACGCCGCGGCGTACTGGCGGGCGCGGCTCGCCCGGACCGGTCCGGAGCAGCGGCGGCTCTACCGTGCGGCGATCGCGGCCGGAGGGGACGGGTGGTACGGCCTGCTCGCGCGGGCGCGGCTCGCCGCCCTCGGCGAGTCCGCCGCGAGGATGCCGCCCCCCGACCCACGCCCCCTGCCGGAGCTGCAGGACGCCGCCGCCGCGGCGCGGCTCGCGGTGGCGGTCGAGCTGCTCGGGCTGGGGATGCGCGCCGAGGCGCTCGAGGAGCTCGCCGATCTCACCCGCTCCTGGCGCGCCCGCGCGTCCGCGCCGGTGGTGGCGCAGCTCGCGGCGTTCGCGGGCGACGCCGAGGTCCCGTTCCGGATCTCGCGCGACCACCTCCTCCCCACGCGGCGCGCGCTGCGCTGGGCGCACCCCGAGCCCTACCCCGAGCTCGTCCCGTCGCGCGCCCGCGCGGTGGGCGTCGATCCTTCGCTGCTGCTCGCCGTCATGCGGCGCGAGTCCGGGTTCCGGCCGGGCATCCGGAGCGGCGCGGGCGCCGAGGGGCTCCTGCAGCTGCGCCCCGCCACGGCCGAGCGGGTCGCCGCGCTGCTCGGGCTGCCGGGCGGGCTCGGCGCCCGGCTCGCGGAGCCGGAGGTGAACATCACGCTCGGTGCCCATTACCTCGGCCTCCTGCTCGCGCGCTTCGGCGATCCCGCGCTCGCCGTCGCGGCGTACAACGCGGGCCCCGGCGCCGCGGCGGAGTGGGCCCGGGCGCGCGCCGGGATGCCGCTCGACGCCTGGGTGGAGTCCATCCCGTACCGGGAGACGCGCGGCTACGTGCGGATCGTGCTCGCCGACTGGGACGTGTACCGCGCCCTGGCGGGCGAGCCGGCAGCGCCGATCGCGCCCGAGCGAGCCGTCACGGCGCCGGACGGCGGGGTGGCATTCTGAGGGAGGCGCGCACCCGCGACAGCGGGCGCGAAGGTTCACGGGCCCCGCCGAGCGGGGGTGGGGCCCCGACGACGGCGGCCAGCCGTCGGCGGGGCGGGGGCGCAGCCCCCGTTAGATCAACGCCGCGCGCACGGCCGCGAGGATCTCGTCGCCGAGGCGGCGCAGCACCGAGGGCGTGACCCCCGGGATCTGGCCGAGCGCCTCGGCGTCGCGCGGCAGGCGCCGCGCGATCGCGAGCATCGCGTCCTCCCCCAGCACCTTGAACGGCGGACGGTCGAGGGCCTGCGCGCGCTCCTCGCGCGCGAGGTACAGCGCGCGCAAGACCGTCCGGCCGGCGGGCTCGAGCTCGCGCGCGCCCCGCAGGCGGCGGAACCCCTCCGGATCGAACACGCGCTCGCGCGGCACCACCGCGGCGACCCGGTCGAACTCGCGCCGCGCGTCGTCCGTCGCGCCACGCGACTCGAGGTCGGCCGCCAGGAGATCGCGGAGCGTGAGCAGGAAGTGCGTGTCGAGCGCGGCGTAGGCGAGCTGCGCGGCGCTGAGCGGCCGCTGTCCCCAGTCCGAACGCTGGAACGCCTTGGAGAGCCTCACCCCGAAGTGCGCCTCCACCAGCGCGGACAGGCCGAGCCCCTCCCGTCCGAGCCGCCGGGCAGCGAGCATCGTGTCGAACAGGCGCGGCAGCCGCCAGCCGTACTCGCGCTTGAGGCAGCGCACGTCGTAGTCGGCGCCGTGCAGCACCGTCTCGCGTCCGTCGCAGAGCACCTCGCCGAGCGGGCGGGGATCCACCGCGAGCGGATCGAGGATGTAGTCGGCGGACCGCGTCGAGATCTGCAGCAGGCAGACCCGCTCGCGGTACACGTGAAAGCTGTTCGACTCTGTGTCGAGGGCCACCACCGGCTCCGCTCGGACCGCCTCCACGAGCTGCGACAGCGTGGCGGGGTCGGCGACGAGGATCGGGGTGGCGCCCGCTGAAGGGGGCGTCATCCGGCGGGATTGTATCCAATTCGGGCCAGCGCCGCCGCGACCTCGGCGGCGACGCCGGCGTTTCGCTCGAGCAGCGCGACGTTCGCCGCCCGCGCCCTCCCGTGCGTCGCCCGCGCGACGGCCTCGAGCAGGAACGGCGTGACCGCCTTGCCGCGCACGCCGCGGTCCCGGGCGTCGGCGAGCGCCGCCGCGATCGCGGCCTCGATGACCTCTCGCGGCACGGCCTCCGGGGGTGGGATCGCGAGCACGACGCCCTCGCGCCGCCCGAGGCCGCCCCAGTGCATCGCGAGCACGCGGGCCGCCCCGGCGCCGTCCTCCACCCGGTGCTCGAGGGGTACCCCGCTCGCTTCCGAGTAGAACGCGGGCAGCTCGGAGGTCCGCCAGCCGAGCACGGGGATCCCGAGCGTCTCGAGGGCCTCCGCGGTCGCAGGAACGTCGAGGATCGCCTTCGGCCCCGCGCAGACGACGCAAACGGGCGAGCGGGCGAGCTCGCCCAGATCGGCGGAGACGTCCGCCGCGCCGGCGGCCGGCTCGCCGTCGGGGATCCGGTGGACGCCGCCGATCCCTCCCGTCGCGAACACCGGGATACGCGCGCGCACGGCGACGGCGGCGGTCGCGGAGACCGTCGTGCCTGCGTCGCGTCCGGCGGCGAGGAGCGCCGCGAGATCCCGCACCGCCGCCTTGGCGGCCGGCCGGGAGGGATCGGCGAGCCGAGCCAGCTCCTGGTCGGACGCCCCCACCACGATCCGCCCGTCGAGCACCGCCACGGCGGCCGGCACGGCGCCCCCGGCCCGCACGGCCGCCGCGCAGCGGCGGGCGGCGTCGAGGTTGTGCGGCGGCGGCAGTCCCTGGGCGACGACGCTCGTCTCGAGGGCGACCACCGGCCTGCCCGCGGCGAGCGCCTCGCGGACCTCCTCGGCGATGCGGAGAGGCGTTTCCATGCACCGAGCATAGCCCGGGCCGTGCACCGGGCGCGTGCTATAAGCCTCGCCAGGGACCGTCCGGGCGGGCGGCGCGACGAGGATCGAATGAGGGCGCGAATCCGGGGCTGGGTGGTGCTCGTTTACACCGCGGCCTCGATGGTCACGTTCTTCCTGCTCAGCCTGCCCGACACCCTGCTCGGCCGCGGTCAGCTCGCGATGTGGTTCGCCCGCTTCGCCTGGTCCCGCTCGATCCTCCGGCTCGCGGGGGCCCGCGTCCGGGTGCTCCGCCTCCCGCCGCTTCCCGACGGACCCCTCATCTTCGCGTCCAACCACGAGAGCGCCCTCGACATCCTCGCGCTCGTCGCCCGGCTGCCGCGCACCGTTCGGTTCATCGCGAAGCTCGAGCTGTTCAAGATCCCGGTCTTCGGCCTGTACATGCGGCTCGGCGGTCACATCCCGGTCGATCGCGGGAACCATGCGCGCGCCATCGAGTCGCTCCGCCAGGCGGGCGCGGCGGTGCGCGGCGGCACCTCGCTCATCGTGTTCCCCGAGGGGACGCGCTCCACCGACCTGCGCGTCCACCCCTTCAAGAAGGGGCCGTTCGTGGTGGCGATGGAGGCCGGGGTGCCGGTCGTCCCCGTCGCGATCTCGGGCGCCGGGCGCATCACCCCGAAGCGCGCCATCGCGGTGTACCCCGGGGAGATCCGGATCGCCCTCGGGGACCCCGTCGACCCCCGCGCCTTCCCGAACAAGACGGCGCTCCTCGTCGAGGTGCGCCGCCGGGTGATCGAGCAGCACCTCGCGATCGGCGGCGCGGGAGGCGACACGCGCGACGCCGTGGCGGCGCCGGGGCGCGAGGGGACGAGCGCGTCCGCCGACGGCGCGCCGGTGTAGGAGCCCTTGCGCCTTGTCCGCCCCGGCGGGCGGGCGGTACGCTCTCGCACGATGAAGGAGCCGGCCCGCCCCGATCCGCTCCCCGCGGCGCACCGCGTGAAGGATGTCGCGCGCGACCTCGCCCAGGAGCTCGCCGGCGGCTACCGCCGCTCGACCCGCTACATGCGCCTCCGGGCCGCCGTGATCGGCGCGTGGGTGCTGCTCTCCGCGGGAGCGATCTGGGCGTCCTGCCCGGCCGGCGGGCCGACGAACCGCCTCGACGCCGAGGCGCAGCTCCTCCCCGGGTCGATCATGGGGACGCAGCTCCTCGTGAAGAACGGCTCCGATCGCCACTGGACCGAGGTCGCGTTCACGCTCGACGGCGGCTGGCGGTGCGACCGGAAGACGGTCCGCGCCGGGGACAAGGTGGTGCTCTCGCTCGCGGCGTTCCGGCGCGAGGACGGCGCCGCGGCGCCCAGGGACCTGAGACCGCGGGCGATCACCATCGAGTGCGTGGAGGGGCGCGCGACCCTCTCCCTCGCCGCGGAGTGACCGTGGACGGCCCGCGCGTCCTGCTCGTCGACGACGACCCCGACATCTGCGAGTTCCTCGGGATCCTGCTCGCGACGGAGGGGCTCGCCTCCGCGGCCGCCTCGACGGCCGACGAGGCGCTCGCGGCGGTCTCCACGGCCGCGGCGGTGCTCCTCGACGTGGCCATGCCGGGCATGGACGGGCTCGAGCTCTGCCGGCGGATGCGCGCCGCCGGCTTCGCGGGTCCCATCCTGATCGTCTCGGCGCGCCCCTCGCCCGATCTCCCGCGGCGGGCGGTCGAGGCCGGGGCGAACGGCTTCGTGCGCAAGCCGTTCGAGAACGCGGAGCTCGTGGCGCTCCTCCGGAGCCACCTCTCGGTCCCGCGCCGCTAGCGCCTTCGCGCCCGCGCCGCGGCCAGATCGTCCTGCGCCGCGTCCTCCGCGCGCTCTCTCGCGCGGCGGAGGCCCTCCTGCCAGCTCGCGCGGTGGCGTGCGATGGCCTCGCGCGCCGCGGAGGCGTCCCCGAGCCCCGCGCGCGCCGCCGCGACGCCCTCCTCCGCCGCCGCGAGCGCCTGCTCCGCGGACGCCAGCGCCGCGCGCGACTCCGCCTCCTCGCGCC
>NZ_JALCZC010000172.1:0-5532 GCF_022690805.1 Anaeromyxobacter sp. SG66 | reverse complement strand
CGCGGGCGGCGACCTCCGCGGGCGCCGCGCGGCGGCCCGCGGCGGGGAGGGCGGCCCGCGCGGTCGGGCGCTGGTACGCGACGCCGAACGGACCCGCGCGCACCGTGAACGGAGCGTGCGCCGCGAGCGGCGGGTCGGCGGCGCCCGTGAGCAGCCAGCCGCCCGGCGCGAGGGTCGCGAAGAGGCGCGTCGCGATCTCCGGCACGAGCGCGGGATCGAGGTAGATGAGCACGTTCCGGCACAGGACCAGGTCGAGGTCCGCGAGCCCGTGCGCCCGCGACGGGTACTCGCCGCGCGCGAGGTTCAGGGGGAAGAACCGGACCCGCGCCGCGATCTCCCGCGGGAGCACGAACCGACCGTCGATCTCCCGCAGGTGAAGGCGCGCCCGGGCGTCCGCGGCCCCGCGCAGCGACCAGAGGGAGTACTCGCCTCGCCGCGCGCGCGCGAGCGCGGACTCGTTCAGGTCGGTTCCGACGAGGTGGACGCCGTGCCGCACGCCGCGATCGTGCAGCGCGATCGCGAGCGAGTACGGCTCCTCGCCCGTCGAGCACCCCGTGCTCCACGCCCGGAACGCCTCGGGGCCGCCCGCCCTGCGGGCGAGCCCCTCCGGAACGATCACCTGCTCGATGAGCGCCCACTGCGCCGGCTCGCGGAAGAACCAGGTCTCCCCCACCGTGAGCTCCTCGATGAACGGCTCGAGCGGCCGCGAGCCGTCGACCACGCTCAGCGCGAACGCCTCGCCGTCGGGCAAGCCGGCGGCGTGCGCCTCGCGCGCGAGCGCCGCCGCGAGGAGCGTCGCCCGCACTCCGGTGAGGTCGAGGCCCGCGCGCTCCCGGACGAGGGCGCGCAGGCGATCCGACGCCGCGGGCGGGGAGGGGCTCATCGCGCCGCCGGCTCGACCCCGCGGAGCCACTCCTCGAGCGCCTGGATCACGACCGTGCCCTGCGGGAGCCGCACCAGGCCGGCGGCGAGCGGGTCGGGCGCGATCCACTCGGGGTAGGGCGAGACCGCCGCGTCCGGCACCTCGCGGATCTCGAGCACCCGCTCGACCTCGAGCGCCACGCGGCGGCCGGCGATCTCGACCACGAGCAGCTGATCCTCCGCGCGCGGGGGCCGGACCTGCGCGCCGAGCCGCGCCGCCACGTCCACCACGGGTACGAGCATGCCGTGCACGTCGAGCACGCCCCGCACGTGCGGCGGGGCGCCCGGGACCGGCGTGGGCGCGGCCATTCGGAGCACCTGCAGCGCGCAGGTCGCGGGCAGTGCGAAGGTTTGGGAGGCTGCGGTGAACAGGACGAAGGACGCCATGAGCTTATGAGCTGCCCGAGGATCCGCTGCCCGCCCGCGCGCGCGGGACGTCTCCCCCAAGGTGCGCTCGCCCGCGCCCGCCGCCCAGCCGACGGCCGCGCTCGGGGCGACCCCGGAGCGAGCGCCCGCAGGGCGGGGGAGGAGGCGGCGCGCCGATGACCCTCTCCATCGGGATCGTCCTCGCCGTCCTCGCCGTCGCCGTGGTGCTGTTCGCGCTCGAGCGCATCCCGCTCGAGGTGAGCGCCCTCACGGTCGTGGCCCTCCTCGCCGTGACCCGCGTCCTCACGCCGGAGCAGGCCTTCGCGGGGTTCGCGAACGAGACCGTCATCCTCATCTTCACGCTCCTCTCGATGACGCAGGGGCTGGTCTCGACGGGGGTCGTGCAGGCCATCGGGCAGCGCATGTCGGGCGCGGGCCGCTTCGGGCCGACGGTGTTCGTGGGCGCGATGATGGTCGTCGTGGCCGCGCTCTCGTCGCTCGTCTCGAACACCGTCACCACCGCGGCGTTCCTGCCCGTCGTCATCGGCGCGGCCGACCGGGCGAAGCTCGCGCGGAGCCGCGTGCTCATGCCGCTCGCCTACGCCTCCATGCTGGGCGGCACGATCTTCCTCATCGGCACGTCCACGAACCTCGTGGTGAGCGCCATGATGGCGAGGACGGGCCTCGGGGCCATCGGGTTCACCGAGCTCGCGCCGGTGGGCCTGCCGCTCGCGGTCGTCGGGATCGCCCTCGTGCTCCTCCTCGCGCCCTTCCTGCTGCCCGAGCGCAGCGGGGAGGAGGACGAGGCGATGCCGGCGCGCGAGTACCTCGCCGAGGTGGCGGTCGTGGCGGGCTCGCCCTTCGCGGGGAGGCGGCTCGAGGAGCTCACGCACGGGCTCGGGTTCAGGGTGCTCGCGGTCACGCGCGGCGGCGCGGCGCTCGAGGCATCCCCGGAGCTCGTCCTCGCCGAGGGCGACGCGCTCCTGCTCGAGGAGGATCGGCTCGACCTCCTGCGCGTGAAGGACCTGCGAGGCCTGGAGATGCGCGCCGAGGCGAAGGCGCGGGCGGGCGAGGGCGAGGACGTCGTGCTCATGGAGGCGGCGGTGCCGGTCGGCTCGAGCCTCGTCGGCCGCTCGCTCAAGGAGGCGTTCTTCGCCGAGCACTTCGGCCTCGTCGCGCTCGCGATCGCGCGGCGTCCCGCGATCCAGCGGCTCACCCGCGTGCAGCTCCTGCACGGGCTCTTCGGCGCGCACTCGCTGTCGACGCTGCCGCTCGCGGCGGGCGACGTGCTCCTCGTGCGCGGCCCGCGCCCGCGCGTCCGCGCGCTCGCGGACGGGACCACGCTCACGCTGCTCGGCAGCGTCGAGTACCAGCCGGTGCGCTACCGCAAGGCGCTGTTCGCCGTGGCGATCTTCGTCGCCGTCCTCGCGGTCGGCCTCCTGAAGCTCGTCCCGCTCTCGGTGGCCGGGCTGTGCGGCATGCTCCTCATGATCGCCACGCGCTGCGTGGACGCGCGCATGGCGTTCCGGGTCGACTGGCGGGTGGTGCTCCTCATCGGCGCGATGATGGCGCTCGGGACCGCCATGGAGGTGAGCGGCGCAGGGCGCTGGCTCGGCTCGCTCCTCGTCCCCCTCGCCGGCCACGTGGGCGCGCGCGGCGTGCTCGTGGCGCTCATGATCTTCACCATCGTGCTCTCCGCGCCCATGTCGAACCAGGCCGCGGCCCTGGTGCTGCTGCCGGTCGCGACCGGGGTCGCCGCGCAGCTCGGCCTCGCGCCGCGGCCGTTCGCGATCGGGATCTGCCTCGCGGCCTCGTTCTCCTTCATCACGCCGCTCGAGCCGTCCTGCGTGCTCGTGTACGGACCGGGGAGGTACCGCTTCCTGGACTTCGTGCGGATGGGCGCGCCGCTCACCGCCGCGCTCCTCGTCCTGCTCGCGATCCTCGTGCCGGTGGTCTGGAGGTTCTGATTGGGCCCGCGCGATCTGTTGCGGCGCCGCGGTCCGCATGCTTACCTGACCGACCATGAGCACGAACGACCCGAACGAGCCTCTGCCCACGACGCCGATCGGCGCCACGCCTCCGGCCACGCCGCCGGTGGGCCCGACGCAGTGGGGCGCTCCGCCCGCGCCGCCTCCGGCGTGGGGCGGCGGAGGCGGGTCCGGGTGGGGGCCGACGCCCCCCTCGATGCCGCCGCCTCCGCCTCCGCGACGCGACCGGCTGGCCATCGGGATCGTCGCCTTCATCTTCGGCGGGCTGTTCCTCGTGTTCTTCGGGTTCCTCTTCCTCGCCTACAGCGTGGTGAAGGGGGAGTCGCCGTCCATCGCCTCCGGCCCGCGCATCGCGATCATCGAGGTGAAGGGAGCGATCGCGACCGGCCCCGGCGGCGCCGACGCCGATCGCATCCTGAAGCAGCTCCGCAAGGTCGGGGAGGACGACGGGCTCAAGGCGGTGGTCGTCCGGATCGACTCGCCCGGCGGCGCGGTCGCGCCGTCGCAGGAGATCCACGACGAGGTGAAGAAGCTCGCGCAGAAGAAGACCGTGGTCTGCTCGATGGGGAACCTCGCCGCGTCCGGCGGCTTCTACGTCGCCGTCGCCTGCCCCAAGGTCGTCGCGGAGCCCGGCACGCTCACCGGCTCCATCGGCGTCATCACGCAGTTCCCCAAGGTGAAGGGGCTGCTCGACCGCTGGGACATCAAGATGGAGACGGTGAAGAGCGGCGCCCTCAAGGACGCGGGCAATCCCTTCTCCGAGATGAGCGCCGAGGAGCGCGCCTACTGGCAGTCGCTCATCGACCAGGTCTACGCCCAGTTCGTCCGCGCCGTGGCGAAGGGGCGCGGCCTCGACGAGGCGGCCGTCCGGAAGTTCGCCGACGGGCGGGTCATCACGGGCGAGCAGGCGAAGGCCCTCAAGCTCGTCGACGCGCTCGGCAACTTCTACGACGCGGTCGAGCTCGCGAAGACGGAGGCGAAGCTCTCCGGCGAACCGCACCTCGTGTACCCGGCGGACGAGCGGGGCGCGTTCCTCGAGCAGCTCGTGGGCAGCGCGGCTGGAGCCGCCGCGGACGCGGTCGCCGCGCGCATCCAGAAGGGCGCCTCCGCCGCGCAGGAGCCCGGGGTCTACTTCCTCGCGCGCTGATCTCGAGGCCGACATGGAACAGCCGCTCTGGGCGCCCTGGCGGATGGAGTTCATCCGCGCCGAGAAGCCGACGGGCTGCATCTTCTGCGACTTCCCCGCTGCGCCCGAGTCGCGCGACCGCGAGAACCTCCTCGTCCACCGGAGCGCGCACGCGTTCACCTGCCTCAACCGCTTCCCCTACAACTCGGGTCACGTGATGGTGATCCCCCGCGCCCACGTCGCCGACCTCGGCGCCCTGGAGCGGGATGGGTGGGCGGACCTGCAGGACGAGCTGCGCCGCGCCGTCGAGGTCGTGCGCGCGGTGTACCGCCCGGACGGGATGAACGTGGGGATGAACCTCGGCCGCTCCGCCGGCGCGGGCATCGCCGATCACCTGCACTGGCACGTGGTCCCGCGCTGGACGGGGGACAACAACTTCATGCCCGTGCTCGCGGACCAGCGCGTCGTGGTCGAGGCGCTCGACGCCGCGTGGGAACGGCTCCACGCCGGCTTCGCCGGCGTCCGCTAGGACCCGTGACCGACGCCTGGGTCGCCCTCGCCGCGGTGTCCTTCGCGGCGGCCGCCGTGCTCCTGTGGGACCGGCTGCGCCGTCGCCGAGACGAGGCCCAGGCCTACCTGAAGGGCGTCCGCTCGGTGATCTCCGGCGACCCGGACGCTGCGATCGAGGCGCTCTCCGACGCCGCCCGGCTCGGCAGCCCGGAGGCCGTCGAGACCTACCTCGCGCTCGGCCAGCTCTTCCGGCGCACCGGCGATCTCTCGCGGGCGGTCCGCCTCCACCGGAACATGCTGCTCGGGCCGGCGCTCGATCCCGCCCGCCGCGCGGAGGTCGAGCGCGAGCTCGCCGAGGATTACCGGCGGAGCGGGATGCTCGCCGAGGCCGTGGAGATCTACCGCAAGCTCGGTCCGGCGGATCGCACGGCGTGGGAGGGGCTCCGCGACGTGCTCGTGGACGCCGGGGATCTGCCCGGCGCGATCTCGGCCCAGCGCGCGCTCGCGATCGAGGGCGCCGATCCCGTGCTCGCGCACCTCCTCGCCGCCGCCGCCCGCGAGGCGTTCGCCCGCGCGCCGGCCGAGGCGACCGCGCTCGCCGCGGAGGCGCTCCGCGCCGAC
>NZ_JALCZC010000171.1:0-5581 GCF_022690805.1 Anaeromyxobacter sp. SG66 | reverse complement strand
GTAGGAGACGTCGGCGCGACGCGGCGCGGCGCCGGCGCGCGTCACCGCCGCCGGGCCGGCGCTCGCGATGACGCGCAGCGCCACGCGGCCGCCGCGCGCCGCGAGCTCGGGGAGGAGCGGGTGCATGTCCCCGGAGTGTAAGGCCCGTCGCCGCGGGCCCGGGTCTCCGTTGGGGCCCAGGTGGATCTTCGCGTTGCGCCGGGACCATCGTGTCGCGAAGCCGTAATCCATAATTACGGAGACGCAGCTCTCCTTCGCCCTGGAGGCGCTCATGAGCACTCGCAACCCCCGCCGGCCGTACGCCCCGCTGCTCCTCGCGCTGGCCGCGCTCGCCGCGGCCGCCGCCCTCCCCGGCGCCGCGGCCGCCGCCGACAAGGACAAGATCCTGATCGGCGCGACGCTGCCGCTCACCGGCGCGGAGGCCCGCGTCGGCGGGTTCTTCAAGGAGGGCTACGACCTCGCGTTCGAGCAGGTGAGCAAGGCCGGCGGCCTCGAGGTCGGCGGCAAGAAGCTGCCGGTGCAGTTCCTCCTCCTCGACGACACGAGCACGCAGGCGTCGGCGGTGAGCCTCGCCGACCGGCTCGTGAACAGCGACCGGGTCGACTTCCTCCTGGGCACCTACGCGAGCCACCTCGTGGAGGCGCAGAGCACGGTCGCCGAGCAGAACCGCGTGCCGTACGTGAACGGCGGCGGCGGCGCGACCAAGATCTACAAGCGCAAGTTCAAGTACCTCTTCGGCCTCATCTCCCCCGTCGAGCTGCTCGGCGGGACGCTCATGCAGTGGATGGACGAGCAGCAGAAGGCCGGCAAGCTGCCGAAGCCCGCGAAGATCGCGCTCCTGTGGGAGAACACCGCGCACGGCAAGGACTTCCGCAAGGGCGTCTCCGACTTCGCCGGGAAGAGCGGCGGCGCGTACCAGGTCGTGGTCGACGAGTCGTTCGAGCTCAACGCGCGCGACTTCGGGGCGCTCCTCGGGAAGGTGAAGGCCGCGAACGTGGACCTGTTCCTCGTGGACGCCCACCTGCCCGACTACATCACCATGCACCGTCAGTACGTGGCGAACGGGATGTGCCACAAGGTCGTGAGCTACGGCGCGCGCGGCGGCGAGAAGGACGCGGTGAAGGCGCTCGGGCAGGAAAACGTGAACTACGTCCTCTCCGGCGTCTGGTGGAACGCGCAGCTCGGGACGAAGCCCGGCCCCTCGCAGGAGTTCGTGAAGGCGTTCAAGGCGAAGTACGGCGGCCGCGAGCCGGAGTGGTTCCAGGCGCTCGCGTACGAGAGCGCGCGTGCCCTGTTCACCGCCATCCAGCAGGCGGGCAAGGTCGACCGGGAGGCGGTGCGCGCCAAGCTCGCGTCGATGAAGATGCCGTCGCTCCTGCCCGGCGGGACCCTCGAGTTCAAGGCCGAGTTCGGGCAGCAGGCGCAGAACTCGTTCGTGGTGCAGCAGAACCAGCCGGACGGCACCTCGCCCATCATCTTCCCGAAGGACGTGGCGAGCGCCGCCGGCGTCGCCCCGAACCCGCGCTGCGCGAAGTGATCCCGTGGACCGCTTCGTCGACCTCGCCGTCTCCGCGGTGCTGCTCGCCGGGCTCTACGCCACCATGGCGTACGGGCTCGGCCTCATCTACGGCGTGCTCCGCGTGGTGAACCTCGCCCATGGCGGGGTCATCATGGCCGGCGCCTACCTGGGCTGGATCCTCCACGGGTGGCTGGGGCTCGACCCCTACCTGGCCATCCCGCTCGTCGTGGGCGTCACGTTCCTGCTCGGCGTCCTCACCTACCGGGTGCTCGTGCGCCACCTGCCGCGCGGCGCCGCGGGCGGGCCCGCCTCGCTCCTGCTCCTCTTCGGCGTGTGGCTCGTCCTCCGCAACGCGGCGTACCTGCTCTTCAGCGGGAACGACCAGACCATCCGGACGGCCTACTCGACGCGGGCGATCCCGCTCCTCGGCTCGTACGTCTCGGTGAACCGCCTCGCGGTGCTCGCGATCGCGGTCGTCACCCCGGCGGCGCTGCAGCTCCTGCTCAAGCGGACGTACCTCGGCCGCGCCATCCGCGCCGTGGCGCAGAACGCGGACAGCTGCACGCTCGTGGGGATCGACGTGGAGCGCATCTACACGATCACCTTCGGGCTCGGCACGGCCCTCGCCGGGCTCGCGGGGCTCCTCTCCGCGACGATCTTCTCGTTCAACCCCGGGTTCGGGTCCGGCGAGCTCCTCAAGTCGTTCGTGGTGGTGGTGCTCGGCGGCCTGGGCAGCGTGTTCGGGACCGGGATCGCGGCCCTCGTCCTCGCGGTGGTCGAGGTGTTCGCGATCCTCGTGCTCCCCTCCTACCTCACGGCGGCGGTCGGCTTCGTCATGCTCGTGCTCGTCCTCGTGTTCCGGCCGGGCGGGCTCTTCGGCCAGCGGGTGCTCGGATGAAGTTCGCCTGGCCTCCGATCGTGCCGCGCTGGGCGCTGGCGGCGTTCGTCCTCGTCGTCGCCGCGCTCGCCGTCGCGCCCGCCGCGCTCGACCTCTCCATCTACTCGAAGAACCTCGTCACGCTCGCCTTCCTGATGATCTCGGGCGCGCTCGCCTGGAACTGGATGGGCGGCTTCGTGGGGCAGGTGAGCTTCGGCCACGCGGCGCTGTTCGGCGTGGGCGGGTTCGTCGCGGCGCGCCTCATGATCATGGAGCCGCCCGCGCCGGCGCCGCTCGCCTGGCTGGTGGGCGGGATCGCGGCGGGCATCTTCTCGCTCGGCGCGCACCCGATGCTGCGGCTGCGCGGGCCGTACTTCTCGATCGCCACCATCGGCGTGGGCGAGGCGGCCCGGCTCCTGTTCACCTACTGGGAGGACTTCACGGGCGGCTCCTCCGGCCTCTCGCTGCCCATCGACGTGGAGATGAAGGACCGGCTCTACTTCTGGGGGCTCGGGCTCGCGGCCCTGGTCGTGGCGGCGTCGTTCCTCATCCGTCGCTCGACGCTCGGGCTGCAGCTCCTCGCCATCAAGGCCGACGTGGACGCCGCCGCAGACGTCGGGGTCAACGCGACCTTCTACCAGGACCTCGTCTTCGCGCTGTCCGCGGTGGTGGTGGGCATCACCGGCGGGCTCTACGCCGCGTACTTCAGCTTCATCGAGCCGGGCGACATGTTCGGCTTCGATCGCTCGATCGCCTTCGTCCTCATGTCGGTGATCGGCGGGGTGGGGACGGTCCTCGGACCGGTGCTCGGCGCGATCGTGTTCGTGCTGCTGCGCCAGTTCCTGCTCGCCTCCTACCCGCAGCTCTACCTGGGCCTCTACGGGCTCCTCCTCATCTTCATCATCCTCTTCGAGCCGCTCGGGCTCACCGGCCTCGCGCTGCGCCTCGCCCGCGCCGTGCGGCGCCGCGCGCGCCGCGAGCCGCGCGAGTCGCTCGCCTGACCGACCCCATGCCACCGCTCCTCAGCTGCCACGCGGTCTCGAAGAGCTTCGGCGGCCTCAAGGCCGTCGACGAGGTCACGCTCGAGCTCAACGAGGGCGAGATCCTCGGCGTCATCGGCCCGAACGGCGCCGGGAAGACCACGCTCTTCAGCCTCATCGCGGGCTCGATCCGGCCGACCTCGGGCGAGGTCCGGCTCCAGGGCTGGCGCGTCTCGGGGTACGCCGCGCACCGCGTGGTGCGCGCCGGGATCGTCCGCACGCACCAGATCGTGCGGCCCTTCCCGAACCTCACCGTGGCCGAGAACGTCGCCGTCGGCGCGATCCACGGCAGCTGGCGCGCGGAGGGCACGCCGCGCCAGCGCGCCGCGGAGATCGTCGAGTTCGTCGGCCTGGCCGACCGCGCCGGCCAGCTCCCCGGCGCGCTCACCCTCTCGGGCCGCAAGCGGCTCGAGCTCGCGCGCGCCCTCGCCACGGTGCCCCGGGTGCTCATGCTCGACGAGGTCATCGCCGGCGTGAACCCCGCCGAGGCGATGAAGCTCGCCGCGCTCATCCGGCGCATCCGCGACGAGCGGAAGGTCTCGGTCATCATGATCGAGCACGTCATGCCGGCGGTGATGTCGCTCTCCGACCGGGTGGCCGTGCTCGACCACGGCAAGAAGATCTCCGAGGGCCTGCCGGCCGAGGTAGTCCGCGATCCGCTCGTCGTCGAGGCCTACCTCGGCAAGGGCCACGAGGTGAGCGCGTGAGCGAGCCCCTCCTGAGCGTCGACGCGATCGACGTGTTCTACGGGGACATCCAGGTCCTGTACGGCCTCAGCCTCGAGGTGCGCGAGGGCGAGATCGTCACGCTCCTCGGCTCGAACGGCGCGGGCAAGACCACCACGCTGCGCGCCGTCTCCGGGCTCCGGCGCCCGCGCGCCGGGGACATCCGCTTCCGCGGGAAGTCGCTCGTGGGTCTCCCCGCCGCCGGCCGGGCGGAGCTCGGGATCGCCCTCGTCCCCGAGGGCCGCGATCTCTGGGCCCAGCTGACCGTGCGGGAGAACCTCGATCTCGGCGCCTACCACCCGCGCGTGCGCGCGAACGCGGCGCGCAACCTGGAGCGGGTGTTCACGATGTTCCCGCGCCTCTCCGAGCGGAGCGGCCAGATCGCGGGCAGCCTCTCCGGGGGCGAGCAGCAGATGTGCGCCATCGGGCGGGCGCTCATGGGAGAGCCCGTCCTCCTCATGCTGGACGAGCCCTCCCTCGGCCTCGCGCCGATCCTGGTCGACCAGGTGATGCGGACCGTGTCCGACCTGCACGCCCAGGGCATGACCGTCCTGCTCGTCGAGCAGAACCTGCGCAAGGCGCTCGAGGTGGCGCAGCGCGGCACCGTGATCGAGACCGGGCGCGTGCGGCTCGAGGGGACGAGCGCGGAGCTCTCCGCCAACCCCGAGATCCGCACGGCGTACCTCGGCCTCTGAGCGGAGAGCGACCCGATGACGCGCATCGCCCAACGCGCGCTGTACGAGGAGGTCGCCGAGCGGCTCCGGCAGCTCATCTACGCCGGCGATCTCGAGCCGGGGACGTGGATCGACGAGCGCGCCCTGGTCGAGCGCTTCGGCATCAGCCGGACGCCGCTGCGCGAGGCGCTGAAGGTGCTGCACGCGGAGGGGCTCGTGCGCCTCACGCCGCGCCGCGGGTCGTTCGTCTCCGGCGAGCTGACGCCGCGGGACCTCGACGAGATCTTCCCGCTCATGGCGCTGCTCGAGGGGCTGTGCGCGCAGGAGGCGGTCCGCAAGGCCGGACCGGAGGACGTCCGCCGGCTCGAGGCGCTCCACGAGCGGCTCGAGCGCTGCGCCGCGGCGGACGACGTGGGCAGGTACTACGAGCTCAACTACCTCTTCCACCAGGCGGTGCAGGACCTCGCCGCGAACCCGTGGCTGTCGCGCATGGTCTCCGAGCTGCGCCAGTTCCTGCGGCTCCTGCGCGGCCGCCAGCTCCGCGTGCCCGGCCGGCTCGAGGCCTCGCTCGCCGAGCACCGCAAGCTCATGCGCGCGCTCCGGCGCGGCGACGCGGAGGAGGCCGAGCGGGTGATGCGCGCCCACCTCATGGCGCAGCGCGCGGCGCTCGCGGTGCAGGACGCGATGGCGAGGCCGGGCCGCTCGCGCGCGGCCGCGGCGGGGGCGCCGAAGGCGAGCGCCCGGGG
>NZ_JALCZC010000170.1:0-5594 GCF_022690805.1 Anaeromyxobacter sp. SG66 | reverse complement strand
CTCCGCGGGCGGCGCCGAGGGCGCCTGCGCCAGCGCGGGGGGGCGGCGAGCGCGACGAGGACTGCGGCGAGCGCCGCGCGCGCCGAGCGCGGGGCCTTCCGGGAGAGCGGCGTCATCACGCCCGCGAGGATACCGCACGCCCGCGGCGCGCCGAGGTTAGATTGGGGGCGGCGGAGGGACGGTCCGGATGGCCCGCATCGACATGGAAGACTTCGTCGAGGGGACGGAGATCGCGCGCGTCTACCTCGCGGCGACGCTCGAGGAGGCGCAGGCGGTCGAGGCCGCGCTCGAGGACGCGGGGTTCGAGTTCGCGATCGAGCTCGAGACGTTCGCCTCGCCCACCGCGCTCGGCTCGAACCAGCCGCGCCGCGGCGCCGGCTTCTGGGTGGAGGCGAGCGCCGCGACGGCCTGCATCGGCGCGCTCGAGCGCGCCGGGCACCTGCGCGGCCTCGCGGAGCGCGAGTAGCCGGACCCGGCTACGCGGCCTTCGCCTTGGGCAGCGGCTTGCCCTTCTCGAACGCCGCGTTCGCCCCGAACTTGGCGACGATCTTCTTCTTGGTGTCGAGCCCCGTCGCCTCGATGACGAAGTTCGGGACGCGGCGGGCGCGCGTGTCCGCGACCCAGCGCGTGATCTCGCCGCGGCGGGCGGCCGGAGTGACGCGCCGCGCGACGACGTTCTTGCCGAGCTCGCGCCGGAGGCCCTCCTGCACGAGGTCGCCGACGTGGCGCGCGATGGCCGAGGAGACGCGGGCGACGACCTCGTCGGCCGTCTCGCGGAGGATGTCGTCGATGCTGGACTGGCGTGCCATGCTGGATTGCTCCATTCAGGGAGCCAGGAACATAGCCCGGTGGTCGAAATTGTCCACCGCATTCGTCCGGATTGCCCCCCATTGGACAATGGCTCCAGCGGAGTGGGCGTCCAGGCGACACGGCGCGCCGCGTCGCCTATTCCGCCGTCCGGCCGTCGCGCTGCGCGCGCCGCCGCGCTCCGCCGTTTCCACCCGCCATTCGCCCGCGCAGGCGCTCGAGCGCGGCCATGAGGTCCGGCTTCCCCGTCAGGACCGGCGAGAGCGGGTCCGCGCGAAGGCGGCGCGCGCGGCCCGGGACGTTGCGGAGGGTGAAGCGGGACGGGTCGAGCCGCGCCGTCACCTCGCTCCAGCGCAGCGGCGTCGACACCGGCGCGCCCGGCTTCGGCCTGACGGCGTAGGGCGCGGCGATGGTCTTGCCGAAGCCGTTCTGGAGGAAGTCGAGGTAGACGCGGCCGCCGCGCGCGGAGAGGGCGCGCGCCGTGGTCGCGATCTCCGGGAGCTCCGCCTCGATCGCGCGGGCGAGGAGCTCGCCGAGCGTCCTCGACTGCGCGTGGGTGAGCTGACCGCCGAGCGGCACGAGCACGTGCAGGCCCTTCTGCCCGGTCGTCTTGGGATACGACGGCAGCCCGAGCTCGTCGCAGAGGGCGTGGAGCGCCCGCGCGATGCGCACGACGTGCTCGAAGGGCGCGTCCTTGGGATCGAGGTCGACGACGCACCAGTCCGGGCGCTCGAGCGCGCCCGCCCGGCTCGACCACACGTGCAGCGGGATCGTGCCGAGGTTCGCGATCCACGCGAGGCCGTCCGCGTCGTCGACGAGGAAGTGATCGAGCTCGCGCCCGGCGTCCTCGCCACGGATCCGCACCGTCCGCAGCCACTCCGGCCGCCAGGTGGGCGCGTCCTTCTGGAAGAAGCTCTTCCCGTCGATGCCCTCGGGATAGCGCGTGAGGACGAGCGGCCGGTCCTTCAGGTAGGGCAGCATGAAGGGCGCGATGGCGCGGTAGTACGCGACGACGTCCCCCTTCGTGATCCCGTCCGCGGGGAACCAGACCTTCTCGCCGTTCGTCACCTCCACCCGGCGCGCGGGACGCGCAGGGTGCGGCACGGGCGGCGACGCGTCGTGCGGCGCGCGTGCCTCAGCGGCGCTCCGCGCCGCCGGGATGTCGAGCCACGCCGCGGAGCGGCCCGCGCGGTAGGGAGCGTCGGC
The DNA here is from genome assembly GCF_022690805.1 of Anaeromyxobacter sp. SG66. Classification (NCBI taxonomy): domain Bacteria; kingdom Pseudomonadati; phylum Myxococcota; class Myxococcia; order Myxococcales; family Anaeromyxobacteraceae; genus Anaeromyxobacter; species Anaeromyxobacter sp. SG66. The sequence continues at coordinate 3,581 of NZ_JALCZC010000170.1, read as the reverse complement.
GCGCTTCGCGACGATGCCGGCGAGCCCGCGCGCGCTCACCTCGCGCCGGAGCTCCTCGCCGCGCCCCTCGACGTGCTCCGCGTAGCGCACCGGCCCGAGTTGCGGGACGACGCTCGCGAGGAGGCGCTTCCGCTCGGCGAGCGGGAGGGCGCGGACGTCCAGGCCGCCGAGGGCGAGGAGGTCGAAGACGAAGAACGTCGCGGGGCGCTCCAGCGCGGCGCGCGCGACGTCTCGCGGACGGGCGAGCCGTGCGCGCGCCTCGAGCGCAGCGAGGTCGGGGCGGCCGTCGGGCCCGAGCACCACGACCTCGCCGTCGACGATCGCGTCGACGGGCAGCGCCTCGAGCGGCCGCGCGATCTCGGGGTAGAGCGCGGTCGCGTCCTCGCCGCGCTGCGTGAGGAGCGTCGCGCGCGTCCCCTCGCGCCGGGCGACGAGGCGGTAGCCGTCGTACTTCACCTCGAAGAGCCAGCCCTCCCCCTCCCCCCGCAACGGCTTGCCGCGCGGCGTCGCGCGCATCGGCCGGGCGTCGGCCCGCGAGAGCGCCCGCCGAGGCGCGCCGAGCCGCTCCGCCTCCCGCACCGCCCGCTCCGCGCGGCCCTCGCCCGCGGCGAGCTCCTCGAGCAGGCGGCCCGAGAGGACCGACTCCTGCGCGAACTCGCGCCCGGGGCCGGCCCACGCGTCGCCCCGGTGCTTCAGGAGCAGCCACTGCTGCTTGCCGCCCTGGGCCACGCGCGTGCGGACGAGCGTCCACTCTCCGTGCAGCTTGTAGCCGGAGAGCTGGAAGACGAGCTTGCCCCGGGCCAGCCCGTCGTACGGGACCCCGACCGGGCGCCACACGCCGCGATCCCACACGATGACCGCGCCGGCGCCGTAGTTGCCGGTGGGGATGGTGCCCTCGAAGCCCGCATACTCGACCGGGTGGTCCTCGACCTCGACCGCCATGCGCTTGTCGGCGGGATCCGCCGAGGGCCCCTTGGGGACCGCCCAGGAGCGCAGCGTGCCCCCGAGCTCGAGCCGGAAGTCCCAGTGGAGACGTCGCGCGGCGTGCTTCTGCACGACGAACAGCCGCGGAGCGTCCGGCGCTCGCGCCCCGTCCTCCGCGGGGCCGAAGGGCTCGGGCGTCCGGCCCGGATCGCGCTTGGCGCGGTAGCTGTCGAGACGATCGGGCACGCGCGGCTCGCTCCCTTAATGTAAGGAGGCATGGCGCCCCGCTCGATCGCGACAGGCACGATCTCCTTCGGTCTCGTGTCGATCCCAGTCCGCCTCTACCCGGCGACGCAGCCCTCCGCCTCCATCTCGTTCAACCTCCTGCACGCGGCGTGCGGCTCGCGCCTCAAGCAGCAGTACGTCTGCGCGAAGGAGGGCGTGAAGGTGGAGCGCGACGAGATGGTGAAGGGCTACGAGTTCGCGAAGGACCGCTACGTCACGTTCACGCCCGACGAGCTGCGCGCGCTCGACGAGATCGCCACCCAGACCATCGACATCGCCGAGTTCGTCCCGGCCGCGCAGGTGGACCCGGTGTACTTCGACCGCGCCTACTACCTGGGCCCCGACAAGGGCGGCGGGAAGGCCTACCGGCTGCTCGCCCTCGCGCTCGAGCGCGCCGGCAAGGCGGCCCTCGCCCGCTACGCGGCGCGGGGCAAGCAGTACCTGGTGCTCATCCGCGCGCGCGACGGGCGGCTGGTGATGCAGCAGCTCTTCCACGCGGACGAGGTCCGTCCGATGGACGAGGTCCCCGTGGACGACGCCCAGCCCAAGGACACCGAGATCCAGCTCGCGCTCCAGCTCATCGAGCAGACCGCGTCGGAGGCCTTCCGGCCGGAGCAGTACGAGGACGCGGTGAAGGCGCGCGTCGAGGCCGCGATCGCGAAGAAGGTGGAGGGCCAGGAGATCCAGGTCGCGGCGCCCGCCGAGCCGGCGGCGCAGGTGATCGACCTCATGGACGCGCTGAAGGCGAGCATCGACGCCGCGCGCGGCGAGAGCCGGCGCCCCGCGCGCGCCGCGCCACCCGCGGCCGACGCCGGAGAGCGCAAGGGGGCGAAGCGGGCGCGGCGGGACGCGGACGAGCGCGGCAAGGCCACCACTTCCCGCAAGTGACCCCGCCGTGCGATGGTGGGGCGCGTGTATCGCGCCACCGACGTCGCCCGGCTGCTCGGCCTGCCCGTCGCGGAGATCCGCCGCCTGGCGCGCGCGGGGTTCGTGATGCCGCGCCGCGGACCTCGCAACGAGCTCCGCTTCGCATTCCAGGACCTCGTCCTCTTCCGCGCCGCGGCCGAGCTCGTCCACGCGCAGGTGCCGCCGTCGCGCGTGCGCCGGGCGCTCGGCGACATCCGCGCCAAGCTGCCGCACGATCGGTCGCTCGCCGGGGTCCGGGTGCTCGCCGACGGGCGGAACGTGGTGGTGCAGGACGGCGGCGCGCGCTGGCGTCCGGACACCGGGCAGGTCCTCCTCGACTTCGAGGTGCGCGACGTCGCTCGCAAGGTCGCGCCGCTCGTGCGCTCCGGCCGGCCGCCGGGCGGCGCGAAGCTGGACGCGGACGCCTGGTACCGCTGGGGCTGCGACCTGGAGGACGGCGCGCCCGCGGAGGCGGTCGAGGCCTACCGGCGCGCGCTCGGGCTCGATCCGGACCACGCGGGCGCCCACCTGAACCTCGGGCGCCTCCTGCACGAGGCGGGCGATCCGCGCGCGGCCGAGTTCCACTACCGGCGCGCGCTCCCCGCCACCTCGCAGCGCGCGCTCGCGTCGTTCAACCTCGGCGTGGCCCTCGAGGACCAGGGGCTCGACGACGAGGCCCTGCTGGCCTACGCGCGCGCCATCGAGGCCGACCCCGCGCTCGCGGACGCGCACTACAACGCGTCACGCCTGCTCGAGCGGCTGGGCCGGAGCGCCGACGCGCTCCGGCACCTCGCCGCCTATCGCCGCCTCACCGACACCGGCGCCTGATCCCGGGGTCGCGTGGCGCCCCTGGCGCACCGAGCTCTTCCCCTACTCCCCGCCCCAGGGCGCTCGCGGCGGCCGCCGCGCGGCGCGCTGCTGATCCGGCTGCTGCTGCGGGTGGCGCGGGTCCTGCTCCCACTTCATGCCGAGCGCGGAGATCGCGTTCCGGCTGGCGAGCAGGTCCGACTCGGCCAGCACCTCGGTGTCGGAGAGCCACTTCTTGAGGCGCGCGTCCTCGCCCGGCGTCTCGTCGCGCCAGCGCTGGAGATCCGCGCGCTGGCTGCGCTGGGCGAACTCGACCTGCTGCAGGAACGCGTGGTCGAAGTCGGCGCCGGACTTGCCGCGGAGCTGCTTCATCATCGCGTCGTGAGCGTCGCGCTCGTTCTTCGGGCCCGACATGTCCTTCGGCTTGCCGCCGCGCTCGGCGACGATCGTCCCGAGCTCGCGCTCGACGCGCGCGTGGTCGTCGACGAGCTTCTTGCCGAGGTCCTTCACCTGGCTCGACGCGCCCCGCTCCTGGGCCAGCCGCCCGAGCTCCTGCCCTTCCCGGCTGCGCTGCTCGAGCGTCCCGAAGATCTGCTTCTGGCGATCGTCGATCCGCTTCGCCGCGTCCTGCGGTGCCGCGCCGGGTCGAGCCGGCGCCG